>CBDTWQ010000096.1:0-6651 GCA_965364115.1 uncultured Gammaproteobacteria bacterium
GTGGTTATGGCTTATGTCATTGGTGGCATTTTTGAAAGCATGGGCAACAACGTTGACTACAAACCAGCCGATTCTCAAAGCGTTTATGAAGCGATCCGCCTCGGCGACATCACCATTTCGCATGAAGTCTGGCAGTCTACTTTCGGCAAGTCTTTCTATAACGCGATGGGAAAGGGCGGCGTTATCGACGCGGGCACCCACGCGGCGACCACACTCGAAGAAATGGGCGTGCCGCAGTATGTAATCGACAACAACTTATGCCCAGGGTTGCCTAACTGGGAAGCACTGAAAAATTGTAAAAGCGTTTTCGCAACGGCTGATTCTGGCGGCAAAGGCCGTTGGTTGGAAGGCCCGCAAAGCTGGCACGGCGATTTAATGCCGGTTCGGGTTAAGGCACTCGGCTTAGACAATGACTACGTGGTTAAATTCGCTGGTGGCGCTGACGCTATCTGGGCGGAAATCTCTTCAGCTAAGAAGGAAAACCGTGGTGTTATCACCTTCAACTGGACACCTAACTTCACCGATGCCGAGGGTTTCGTGTTTATCGAGTTTCCTGCCTACTACGATGGTTGTCGTGTTGCTGATGGCGGTGATGGTGCCTGTGGATCGCCAAAAGGCTGGTTGAAGAAAGCCGCCAATTACAAGTTCCCGAAGACACATCCCGCGGCCTACAGTGCGTTCTCTAAGCTATCTTTCACCACCGCTCAGATTGGGCAAATGGCAGCGCTAGTCGACGTTAACAAACTTAGTCATCAAGACGCAGCTAAGAAGTGGTTGGCCGACAATAAGAAAGTTTGGATGGCTTTCACCATGTAGGAAACAACTAAACTCAGTGTAGGTCATCGTCGATCTCGCAGAGTTGTTTCACGATTAAAGCTTCCGCGCACCAACTCGGTGGGCGGAAGTCACTTAGAATATCAGCGCTTTTCTCGCTCCTTTGAGCAACAGAGGAGTTTTCAAACGTCGGCGCAAAGTCGGCACGTTAAATACATGTCAGAGCTAACTGGCCGACTGAATTTTGGCTTAACTGAATTTGCCATTATTCAATGTGTAATTACACAATTTGCAATTACACATCGGCAATGCTGAAATAGGCAGCGACGGCTAAAATAGAAAAATAATCCCGGGGGGGCTATTCATGACTAACGCCAGCGAACTTCAGAATCAATCACCGGCGTCGAGTAACGCTCAACCTGTCATCCAATGCGAATCGGTCTACAAAATTTTCGGTGACAACACGGATGACCTGATGAAAAAGTCGGGCGGTCAGGTCGAGGTTGAAGCCTTCAAACAAGCTGGCTGTATCTTTGGCGTTAACGATGCTTCGTTTGAAGTGCATAAAGGCGAAATGCTAATTGTGATGGGTCTTTCCGGCTCGGGCAAATCAACCCTGTTGCGCTGTATCTCAAAGCTCACCGACACCACCGCCGGCAAAATTCATATCGATGGCGAAGATTTACTCGCGATGTCACCCAAAGAATTGATTGAACTGCGCCGTAATAAGATGGGGATGGTGTTTCAAAGCTTCGCCCTGCTGCCGCATAAGACGGTGATCGAAAACATCGCCTTTCCGTTGCAGGTCAAGGGCATAAGCACCGAGGCCAGCATCGCTCGGGCGTTAGATATGATTAAGTTGGTGGGACTTGATGGCCGCGAAAACTACTTTCCTCGGCAATTGTCTGGTGGCCAGCAACAGCGGGTCGGCATCGCTCGATCTCTCGCCGTGGAGCCTGACATCTGGTTTCTCGACGAGCCATTCTCTGCGCTCGACCCTCTGATTCGAAAAGAAATGCAGGATGAATTCCTGCGCTTGCAGGCGATGCTGCAAAAAACCATCCTGTTCGTCACCCATGACTTTGACGAAGCGCTAAGGCTGGCCGATCGAATTGCGATTATGAAAGACGGTGTTATAGAACAGCTCGATACACCCGCCAATATCGTGTTGCACCCGGCCACCGAATATGTGGCCAAATTCACTAACGACGTGCCGCGCGAGAAGGTGCTCACCTGTCAGAGCGTGATGCAAGCGGTTGACCCCAAGGTCGAATTCAGCGACCTGAAAGTGCCGCACGACGCGATCATCGAGACAGTCGCTGAAGCCGTGTTGAACGATACAAGGTCGGTGGCCGTAGTCGATGCGAACAACAACACGGTTGGCATGCTGGATCAAAAGTCAATTGTTCATCTATTATTTGGCAAGCAGCAGCCTGAAAATTTGGCCAGTTCCGATGCAACTACCTGAGCCAATCAACGGTTACATCACGCGGCACCCGCAACAACTCCAGTTCGCGGCACTGCTAGTCGTCTTTTTCACCCTTTGCGCGGTGATTGAACCGGCGGAAGGCAATATTTTTTGGCGGCTACCGGCATTTCTGGCGGCAGTGCCCGAGATTCTGAATAATTCGGTCGAGTTTGTAATGTTCGAATGGATTCCAATCGAAATCTATAACCCTGAAATTGAAGACACTGAAGAAACCGCGCTGATGCTTGAAATCACCCGCGCCATTTCTAGAAGCCTACTTTTTTTCATCGAGCTAATTCGAGAGATATTGATTGGTGGTCAGAAGACCATCGTCGCCTTCACCAGCTGGGACTTCGTCAGCGAAAACGACTGGGCCTACTGGCCCGCGCTGCCATGGACCGTGGTTGCCGGCATGACGGTGGTTTTGGGATATGCATTAAGCGGTCGCTGGCTCGCCATACTGGTCGCTTGCGCTACCAGTTACATTGCTATTTTTGGGCAATGGGAACCAGCGATGGAAACGCTCTCGTTTGTGTTGATCGCAGCACCATTATCGGTGGCATTGGGCGTCTCACTTGGGGTGGCTGCCTTTAAAAGCCAACGATTTGAAAATGCGCTGATGCCATTACTCAATCTGGCCCAGACCATGCCGCATTTTTCCTATCTAGTGCCCGTCACCGTGTTTTTTGGTGTGGGTGACCATGCGGGCGCGATTGCGACCGTCATTTTCGCAACCCCACCAATGATTCGACTAACCCTGCTAGGGCTCAAAGGCGTCTCTCCCGAAGTGTTAGAGGCCGGCACCATGAATGGCTGCGACAGAATGCAGCTTTTGTTCAAAGTGTTAATTCCGTCAGCTCGCCACGACATTCTGGTTGGCGTTAATCAAGTCATCATGCAATGTTTAGCAATGGCGGTGATTGCCTCGTTCATTGGCGCCAAAGGACTCGGTTTCAATCTATTGCTGGCATTGAATCAGCTCAGAATTGGGCAGGCACTCGAACTAGGAATTTGCATTGTGCTGATCGCGGTAGTGCTCGATAAACTGTCGCTGGGCTGGGCCAATAAGCAAGTCGACTATTTTGCTGATCTTTCCTTTGTCGAACGCCATCGCTACGCGCTAATTATGGGGGCGGTCGCTTTTGTCGGCATTTTGCTCGCGATCGGGGGCCGTTATTGGTTTGCCAATGGGATCAACTATTTCTACTTAATTCCGCATAACCAAGGCATTACGACCGAAAATTTCTGGCAGTCGGGCGTCGACTGGATGGTCGATAACTGGTATTCAAGCTTGCAGGCTTTTAACACCAGCCTGATTCAGGATGTTCTGATACCAATGAAAAACGCTTATCTCGGTATGCCGGTGATCGCCACTTTCGTGCTGATGATGGGCGTGGGCTACATCGTCGGCGGGCTGCGTTCAGCGCTAATCGTCGGGGGCTTTTTGCTTTACATCGCAGCGACCGAATGGTGGGACCGCGCATTGATTACCGCGTATATGGCCACTTTTGGTGTGATCATATCGGTCATCATCGGCACGGTGGTGGGTTCACTCTGCGCACAGAACCGTCTCGCGACACGGATCGTGCTGCTGCTCTGCGACACCTTTCAAACCTTCCCCTCGTTTATCTATTTGATTCCAGTGATCATGCTGTTCGGTGTGACCGACACTTCAGTGTTGATCGCGGTGATCATTTACGCCACTATTCCCGCGACCCGTTACACCGTTGAAGGCTTGAGCAATGTGCCACAAGCGCTGCAAGACGCCGGCACCATGTCGGGGGTTAACCGCTTCCAACGTTGGCTGCAGATCGAGCTGCCGATGGCTTTTCCGCACATCATGTTGGGCATCAATCAAACCGTGGTTTTTGCGCTATTCATGGTAATCATCGGGGCGATGATCGGCACCGATGATCTCGGTCAGCTGATTTTAAAGTCTTTGTCAGATAAACACGGCATCGGCAATGGACTAATGCTCGGCCTGTGCGTGGCATCAATCGGCTTGGCGGTGGATCAAATTCTTCGCGTCTGGGCGCATAATCGAAAGCAAGCATTGGGTTTGACTTAGCCCAACCCTAAATCCTTCATTCCGAAGCTTTATCGGCTTCATTCCAAACTGGAAGGCATAGCCGAGGTTACGAAGTAGCCTTTCCCATAACCGCTACCAAATGACCCCTCACCAAGTGACTAATTCGGGCGTTAAGTGGTCGATGCGGTTCAGATAAACCACTTGGAAGGCGCCGTCAACAAAATCAATGCGTGAGATCGAAGTGTTGTGAAAGACCCAGTTGTTGCGCCACTGGTTGGCGTAGTTAGTTGGATGTCGCACAACACCGGTCAATTGGTTAACAAATTGATCGATAAAGTCACCATGCGCGACTAAGGCAACGTTCGCATCGCTGTCTTGCAACCGCTGCCTGAATTCAGCCACCGCCTCGCTCACTCGAGTGATGAAAGCATCCTCACTTTCTGCCGGACGGTTCCACCACCCATCGTCATTCATGTCTTGCGGTAAGATTAGATCAGGGAACCGAGATTCGAAATAGTCGCGGCCCTGCCCTGGCAGCCCTTGCCTCTCGCCTGATTGATCAACTTCGCAAATACCATTTTTCTCAAACACATTCGGCAAAGCTTGCAAGGGCAAGTCGCAGGCATTGGAAATAAACTCCGCAGTGCAGATCGAACGAGTCATTAAGCTGCAATAAAGATGAGTGACGCCAAACAGGCTTTGTTGATTGGCAACCAGCGGAAACTGACGAGGCTCGGCCTGCGGGTGCGCAAAGTGCCCCCCTAGATGTTCTGATTGCTGTTGACCTATTGCGGTCAGTTCAGGGTCGGGGTAACGGTTTGTATCGTCAAACCGACCGTCTAAAATCGCATTGTTGGCCGACTGTGCGTGCCGAACCAAATAAAGTTTTGCCATTATTTTCTCTGAATGCCAAGCCGGCTAGCGGCTTGCGTGGGTGTCGCCAATCCGCACCCTAGTTCATCAATGATTCGAACCGCCCGCTCGATCAACGAAACATTGGTCGCAAACTCGCCTTTGTTGAGATAAAGATTGTCTTCCAGCCCGACCCGGCAATTGCCACCTTGAGTTACCGCCTGCGCGACAATCGAGAATTCCATACGCGCAATGCCAAACGCGCCCCAATTGGCATTGCTCGGCAACAAACCACGCATCACGTTTAAAATTTCGGGTGTGGCCGGCGCAGCGTGTGGAATTCCAAGGCAAAGCTGAAACATCGGATCACCATCAATCAAGCCCTCATCGATCAACTGGCGCGCAAACATAATGTGGCCCGGTTCAAACACCTCTAGCTCCGGCTTGACCCCCAGTTCTTGCATTCGCTTGGCCATAATCCGCAAATGGGCCGGAGTGTTAACGAAAATAGTGTCACCAAAATTAAAAGTGCCGACATCGAGGGTGCAGATATCTGGTTTCAGATCTTCAATATGGTGCAATCGGTCGAGCGGCTGAACCAAGGTAGTGCCTGGGCCGCCTATCGCTGCATTCTCCGCTCCGGGGTTGAATCTCGCGCCTTCACTGGTGGTCAGATTGATCAACACGTCGCTGCCCGAATCACGAATGCGCTCAACCACTTCTCGAAACAGTTTAGGGTCGCCTGAGCGCATTCCCGTTTCGGGGTCACGCACATGAATATGCACAATCGCAGCACCGAGCTTCGCCACGTCGATGCAATCGCGGGCAATCTGTTCAGGGGTGATCGGGTAGTTCGGGTGTTTGTTCTGGTTATTGTGGCCACCGGTAATCGCGCAGCTTAATATGACTTCATTACTCATGGCACCTACTTCCCAATAAATTCGGGGACACGTTTCTGATTAAAGGCTTGAACCCCTTCGCGACGATCTTGCGTCGGAACGGTTCGGCTGTATGCCTCGATTTCAAACGCCAGACCATCGGCCAACGACATTTGCAAACCACTATGAATGGCCAACTTCGCCTGACGCACTGCAATCGGCGCATTCGCCGCAATCCGAACCGCAGTCTTTCGGCTTTGCTCCATCAGTTGATCGGGCTGATGCAAGCCATTCACCAACCCCCACTGAAATGCAATTTCGGCGCTGAAGCGACGCGCAGATAAAATCAATTCTTTGGCACGACGTTCACCTATCGCCCGCGCCAAAGTTTGCGTGCCACCCGCGCCCGGAATAATTCCGAGGCTGGTTTCAGTCATCGCAAAACGGGCTTCGGTCGACGCATAAGCGAAATCAGCCGCTGCCACTAATTCACAACCGCCACCGTAGGCCGCGCCATTGACTGCCGCGATTAAAGGCACCGGGCAATCAAGCACCGCTCGAAGCATGCGCTCATACACCCGGTGCTGCCGATGCCAAGCTTCATCACTCATGCCATCGCGTTCTTTCAGATCACCGCCAGCACAGAACGC
>CBDTWQ010000097.1:0-6640 GCA_965364115.1 uncultured Gammaproteobacteria bacterium
CCAATCACCAATTTTGTTGCCGACAGCATTGTTGAAGCGAATCAGCTGCCTTTGAAGTTTGTCGCTCACACGCCTTGTTTTCGATCTGAGGCCGGGTCCTACGGCCGAGATACTCGTGGGATGATTCGCCAGCATCAGTTTGAGAAAGTCGAACTAGTGCAGATTGTTGAACCTAGTCGCTCAACAGCAGCGCTGGAAGAATTAACCGGACATGCTGAATCTATCTTACAAGCACTAGAACTGCCCTATCGAAAGGTTATCTTGTGCGGCGGAGATCTTGGTTTTGCCGCTACTAAAACCTACGATCTCGAAGTCTGGCTGCCAGGACAGGCCGCTTATCGAGAGATTTCGTCTTGCAGCAACATGACTGATTTTCAGGCACGTCGGATGAAAGCTCGCTGGCGTAACCCCAAAACGGCCAAGCCCGAGTTGGTCCACACACTGAATGGTTCAGGGTTAGCGGTTGGGCGCACGCTGATTGCAATTATGGAAAATTACCAGCGGGCTGATGGCAGCATCAGGATTCCTCAAGTTTTATTGCCCTATATGCACGGATTGACAGAAATTCAATGATCGAAAGCTATACTCGGAAGACTTGTCAATCAATCGAGTTCTCAAATGAAGCTGTTCGCAAAATTCTTGATCGCGGCTGCGTTTATTGCGGTGCTGCTGTCGTTTACGGTTCTTAAAGGCACGGATGGTAAAACCTTAATGAGTTTGCCAACGCCAAGCATGCCATCACTGTCGTTGGACAGTTTGCCCGATCTACCGGATTTCGGTAAGCAAACTAGTTCTGCAGGCCGCGGTTCGGGGGGCGAAGATATATTTTATAAATGGCATGACAAAGAAGGCAACGTGCAGTTCACTTCAGAACCACCGCCGAACGGAATCGAGTATACAGCGAAGGGGTATGACCCGAATGCCAACGTGATCCAGGCAGTGGATACTTCGATATTGCGTCCACAAACTAACCCGTCAACTCAATCAAGCAACAATCCGACTAACAGCGCGGATGCTGTTGGCAACCCTTACTCACCGGCACGGGTTAAAAAATTGTTTGACGATGCGAACAACATTGAAAATATACTAAACCAACGATTCAAAGATCAAGAGGCAGCGATAAATTAGATGAGAAATAATAAAATGAGAGACACGCAATTATGAAACAATCGATATTGGTTATACTTTTTCTGGCTAGTTTTAGCCTTCAAGCATCGGGTAAATATGCGTTTATTAATTCCAAACTGCTATTAGAGAAATCGCCTCAAGCGGTCGCTGCTAATGCCAGCATGCAACAACAATTTGGTGCTCGCGAGCAAAGTTTGCGAGGCCTGGCTCAAAGCATTGAAAAAATGGAAGCTGACTACGCAAAGGACAAGGCGATTATGAGTTCTGAACAACAAAAAAAAGCCGAAGACAACCTAATTCAAAACAAACGCCGGTTTCAGTTTGAACAGCAATCGATGCAAGAAGATTTGCAATCAAGACAGCGGGAATTATTGAAAGAAGTCCAAATCGCGCTTCGCAGTGTGATCCAAGCTTATGGTAAGGCAAACAATTATGACTTTATCTTCACCGACGCGAGTATCGCGTTTGCCAGTGACACGGTCGACATCACCGATGAAATATTGCTCGAGTTAGAGAAAAAGTAACTGGTCACGGGGGACTCCCCAGCCAGAAACCTGACACCTGACACAATCGCAGATCTTTCCCTAGTTTTTATTTAGCAACCATTGCCGAGACCAAAGAAGAAATCCAAGGTCTCGGGTCAGCCCTTATCCTCCTACGAAGTCGAGGCCATCAGACGGCGCCAAAAGTTTCGAGACGATTTCTTACTCGGCAATCATCTTTTGGAGACCAGAGTAGGGAATCAAAAGGCTTTAGACGAGCTTCTGCTGATGACTCGCTTTTGAGGCCAGATAATGGTTTCAAACATCTCAAGAAGGCCATTTCTCAGTATGAAAAATCAAGATCAGGGAGATAGTCAAAAGCTCTGAACTTGTTTTACTAGGTGTTCGCTTTTGAGGCCAGAATCGGGGTGTTAAATACTTCGAGAATGACTTTTGCGCTGTTACAGACATCAAGACCTGAGAAGAATCCTCAGATCCCGAGTCTGCTTTTCCCACTATTCGCTTTTCAAACCAAAGGCCTTATCAGTGGTCTCGAAACAGAGTTACTCCGAACTTTTTGACGAAGCAGATGCAGTGTCCGACCCGCTCGAATCTGCCTTATCAACTTTAGTTGGCTTTGCATCAACTTCACTTTTGGCAGCCTTCGCCTTAGGTCTTGGTCTAGCTCTTGGCCGAGACTTAGGCTTGGGTTTCGATTCAGCCGCTTCCTTTTTCTCAGGCTTGCTGTCGACAGGCGATGATTGCTTATCTGTTTTTGGTTCTGATTTAGTCTCTGATTTCGCCTCTGACTTTGGCTCTGACTTAGTCTCTGACTTTGGCTCCGACTCACTAGCAGCAGACTTAGGCAACTGCTCGTTAGATGTCTTAGCTTCTTTCACCTGCTCAGGTTTCCGATCAGATTTGTTATGCTCAGACTTTGCATTCGCCTTGGGATTACTACTTGGCTGACCTTTACTTGATTCAGCAACACTTGATTGAGCATCATTTGACTGGGCACTTGGCGAAGTTGTCTTAGCATCAGACGAATCCGAGGAAGATTGACTCGACGTCTTTTGAGGAACGGTCCCATCAACCATAGGCGAAGATGATTCTGTTCCTGATCGAGAAGGGGACGATTCCTGACTAGCAGCTGACGACTCATTGCTAGCTTTAGTTTCTACCGAACCTGATTGGTTTTTTGAATCTTGTTGACGAGACCGATTGCCTCGATTTCCACCACGTCCGCCGCGAGAGCGATTGTTGCGAGATTGATTGTTGCGTTTATTTTCGCTGCTTGCTTCGGTTTTATTGTCGCTAGCTGATTCACTGTCTTTGGCTTTTGCTGACTGCGAATTTTCAGTTGGCTTGCTGGCCGCGTTATTGTTGCGCTGACGGTTTTGGCCGCCTCGCCCACGACGTCGACCACGATTACCACTTCGGTTTGGCTGAGCTTCATTGTCGCTCTTTTGTACTTCGGTCGAGGCAACAACCTTGTCCGCCGAACCACCGAAAATATTTAATAACTTACTGATAAAGCCACTTTCGGTAGACGGTTTAACGGCGGCAACTGTTGGTCTAGGCGCTGGCGGAGCTATTCGCTGCACCGCGGCTGATTCAGCATTTACGGGGGTACTGCTGGCCATTTCGACTAAATCAACTGGCTCTTCGTCGGTGGTTAATTCATATGATTTCTTATAGTTTGACTCATGCCGATGAGTGTCATTGTCCTTCACCCGCTCAATTTCGTAATGCGGTGTTTCCAAATTAGGATCGGGAATGATCACCAAATGTACTTTGCGTCGCTGTTCAATCGAATCCACAATCTCACGCTTTTCGTTGAGTAAATAAGTGGCGCACTCAACCGGCATTTTAGCCAAAATCTTACCCGTATTGTCCTTTAAAGCTTCATCTTCGAGTAACCGTAGAACAGCCAACGACAAAGACTCGACATCTCGAATGGTGCCTTGTCCACTGCAACGAGGGCAAACAATCTGACTTGACTCTTCGAGCGAGGGGCGCAATCTTTGGCGTGACATTTCCATCAAACCGAAGCGTGATATACGGCCGATTTGAACGCGAGCTCGATCTTCGTGAACAGCGCCGCGTAATCTAGATTCCACGTCACGTTGATTCTTGTTTTGCATCATGTCGATGAAATCGATCACGATCAGGCCACCCAAGTCTCGAATTCTCAACTGGCGAGCAATCTCTTCAGCCGCTTCAAGGTTGGTTGATTTTGCGGTCTCTTCAATATCGCTGCCGCGCGTCGCACGCGCTGAGTTAACATCGATCGATATCAATGCTTCAGTGTGGTCGATCACGATCGCGCCACCCGACGGTAGGTTTACCTCTCGGGCAAAGGCTGACTCAATCTGATTTTCGATTTGAAAGCGATTAAACAAAGGCAAGCTTTCATCAAACCGTTTCAGCTTGCTAAGTGAGCCAGGCATGACCATCGTCATGAAGTCGTGTGCTTGCTGATAAGACTCTTCTGAGTCGATTATAATCTCGCCAATATCGGCGCGATAATGATCACGCAACGCACGAATCACAATATTTGATTCTTGATAAATCAGGAAGGGTGCTTTTTGCTCGTTAGCGGCTGATTCGATCGCCTGCCAAACTTGGGTCAGATAATCGAGATCCCATTGCATTTCTTCACTAGAGCGCCCAACGCCGGCAGTGCGCACGATGACGCCCATACCTTCAGGCATTTCGAGACTGGCAATGACTTTCTTGAGCTCATCTCTATCTTCACCTTCGATGCGCCTTGAAACACCGCCCGCTCTTGGGTTCTGTGGCATAGCGACTAGGAAGCGTCCGGCTAGACTGATGAAACTGGTTAAGGCAGCGCCTTTATTGCCACGCTCTTCCTTTTCAACTTGAACAATGATTTCTTGGTCAACCTTGAGCGCGTCCTTAAGTAAAGGTTTGCCTTTGTCATCACGAGGCGCGTTGCCAAAATATTGTTTGGCTATTTCTTTGAACGGCAAAAAGCCGTGGCGATCTGCGCCATAGTTAACAAAAGCGGCTTCGAGACTGGGTTCGACCCGAGTAATCTTGCCTTTATATATGTTGGATTTTTTTTGCTCTCGCGAGGGGACTTCGATATCGAGGTCGTAGAGTAGTTGGCCATTGACCATCGCCACACGAAGCTCTTCGGCCTGCGTGGCATTGATTAGAATTCTTTTCATTAAAAGGTTTATCCTGCAAAGTGGGCCCACTGCTCGGTTCTTGCAGCATTGTCTCGCGCATTTCCAGAAGAACTTGACGGTCGTCAAATCCACGCTCGCCACACCGAATAGGTGAGCAAGTCGTTAGGAAACGCTCGATAAAAGCAAAGCTAAAAAGAAGGCAGTACATAGGCCTTGGTGGTTATCTCAAGAATGGTGCGAAGCGGATGCTTCGACTGTTAATTTCAATTAGGGCTGCATCTGCATTGGCATCGCACCCTTCAGTAATCTGTATTAGCAGTGTCTAGCCTAAGCTTAAGGCAGTAAACTATGCTGCCAAACAATATACCATAGATTGTAGTAGCTGCCATCCATTGAACACAATTAAACAACAAAAACCGACAGTTAGCCTATTTGAAGTGACGACTGAACAACTTAATCAGCGCCTAGATAACTTTCTTTTGAAGCAACTCGATAGCGTGCCTCGCACGCGAATTTATCGAATCATTCGAAAAGGAGAAGTTCGAGTCAACAAAAAACGCTGCAAACCCGAGTACAAACTGCAGCTAGGTGATCTGGTTAGAATCCCCCCCGTGTACATCAGCGACGAGCCATCGAAAAAACGAATCCCTACGCGCTTGGTCAAGCTATTAACAGACGCCATTCTATTTCAAGATGAACACATCATAGTGATCAACAAACCCTCAGGAATTGCAGTACATGCGGGTTCGGGTGTCGATTATGGAGTGATTGACATTTTACGAGAAAATCCATCTGAGACGAGACTCGAGCTGGTGCATCGACTAGATCGCGACACCAGCGGATGCTTGCTGCTGGCCCGCAACAGGCAAGCGCTTTTAGCGATGCAAAACAGCTTGAAACAGTCCAAAATCGGTAAAACTTACGTGGCTGTGGTTAACGGCAACTGGCCGGCAGAGCTGGTCGAGATTGCCGATCCATTAAAAAAATATACCTTGTCAAACGGCGAACGCCGAGTGAGGGTCGATAATCAGGGTAAAAGTGCTTTGAGTCTTTTTAAACCGCTTCAGTCTGGCGGACAATATAGCCTTATAGAAGTCAAAATAATTACCGGGAGAACCCATCAAATTAGAGTGCATTGCCAATCCGCAGGTCACCCAATCGCTGGCGATGAAAAATATGGAGATGCCGAATTTAATCGTTTTATGCGCCAATCTAAAATCAAGCGATTAATGTTGCATGCCGCTAGTCTCGAATTGCCCACAACCGACTATACTCAGGAGCGTATTATCAATGCGCCACTGCCTGCAGAGTTTGAGCGCTTGTTTAAAAACTAACCAATGACTGGCTTGCCGAGAAACCTATGACCGAACCAAACGCTAACTACAACCACTCTGAAGACCGCGCGAAAAGAACGATTAATCGCCTAGTGTTCGCCGCGATCAAAGAACAAACGGTCAGCAGACGCTGGCGTATCGGCTTCACTTTGTTCTTCATCAGCTATTTGACAATTGTGACAACGGCCCTGTTTACCGCAGCCAGTAGCGGCGACGATGGCGCAGATGGCGACGGCAAACACACCGCCCTAGTGAAGTTATCGGGCGTAATTGCGAGTGGCGAGGCAGCCGATTCTGAGAATATAATTCAAGGATTGAAAGATGCCTTCAAACATCAAAACACCGCAGGCATAGTTCTCGAGATCAACTCACCCGGCGGTTCGCCGGTGCAATCAGCCTATATTTTCGATGAAATTCGACGGTTAAAGGCGCTTAACGAAGGCATTCCGGTTTATGCCGTGGTCGCCGATATGGCAGCTTCCGGGGGTTACTTTGTTGCTGCGGCTGCGGATAAAATCTATGTTAACCGGTCTAGCTTGGT
>CBDTWQ010000098.1:0-6576 GCA_965364115.1 uncultured Gammaproteobacteria bacterium
TTCGAATCCCCTTGGGGACGCCATTTAATATAGTCCAGATATCAAGGGCTTGCAGTAGTGCATGCCCTTTTTATTTTCTCAGGTATGGCCATCCTAAGACTGATCTGACGTTTCGATCGCAATCTAAAGTAACGCGTTGTTTAATAACCAACATCACCTTCCTTCAACCAATCAATTGCGTAGCTCAGCTTTTCCCGCGCTGCCCAACCGATTTGCGCGGATGGTGTCGCAGATATTTTCCCATCACCACCTATTTTTTATAATGCCAACGAAAAGCCAAGCGGTTCGCAACTTTGCACAAAGTTTGCTGATCGGTTTTACTCTAATTGGCTCGTTTGAGGTTACGGCTAACGAAGCAGTGGTGATTCAACTACCACCGGCAGCCACTGCCGAAATGTTCGCCAACACTCGACCGGAAGCCGTCGCTTTAGGGCGACTTTTATTTTATGACCCTATCTTAAGTGGCGGCCGAGCCGTCTCCTGTGCGCATTGCCATCATCCGAAGTTCGGCACCTCAGACGGTCTCTCGCTAGGCATCGGAGACGGGGGCATCGGGCTTGGGCCAAATCGAATAGTGGACCCGAACAACCAACCTGAACGACGAATCCCACGCAATTCCCCGGCACTCTTTAATCTAGGCGCGCTTGATTTCACTCGCTTCTTTCATGACGGTCGTCTCGAATTGGATCCTAATCAACCCGATGGCATCAGAACGCCCCTAGGACAAGACATGATAAGCGGCTTCGCTAGCCTGCTCTCTGCACAGGCGATGTTTCCGGTGCTATCGGCAGATGAAATGGCGGGCCATTACCAAGAAAATGAAATCTCGACCGTGGTTCGCCAGGGCCGATTGACTCACGCCGGTGGCGCCTGGGATTTAATCGCTCAACGAGTGTCCGCGGTGAGCGAATATAAACAAGATTTCGAAGCCTTGGCTGGCAATGGTGAGGCCTTCGACTTTACCGACATCGCCGATGTCATTGCCGAGTTTATTAACTTTGAATGGCAGGCGATTGATAGCCCGTTTGACCGATATTTACGCCATCAGCAATCTTTGCCCGCCGCCGCAGAACGCGGAATAAAACTTTTTTACGGCAAAGCTCGCTGCGCAAGCTGCCATGCCGGATTGCTGCAAACTGATCATGATTTTCATGCAATCGCGATGCCTCAGCTTGGCCCCGGAAAAGCCGCTCAATTTGAGACCCATCATCGTGACACCGGGCGCTTTCGAGTGACTGGCAAACTTGAAGATCGCTATCGTTTTCGAACCCCGAGTTTGCGTAATGTCGCACACACTTCACCTTACGGTCACAGTGGCGCCTACGCCACACTCGAAGCTGTTATCAAGCATCATCTTGATCCATTGCGTTCACTCGAGGCTTATTCCAAAACGCAGCTGCAATTGCCCTCAATGCGGCCAGATTTGCGATCAGATCTGCAAGACGCAAACGATTGGATCATCATGAACGATGCTAGCGAAAGAGCCGCAATTGCTGCAGCCAACGAGCTAGAGGCCATTTCGTTGCAACCAGCAGAAATAGCCGATTTAGTTGCTTTTTTGCATAGCTTGACCGATCAGCAAAGTTTAGAAGGTCGCCTCGGTGTACCAGCTTCAGTGCCTAGCGGGCTTGAAGTCACCCAATGACTGACCGCTCGTAATCCGATTGTCGTTGCGCCGAACTATCGTGGTCCGCTGATTGGTCTCTAGTTCGATCCACTGACTTTGCTCGCCATCAGGCCAGATCACTCGCACTTTTACCCGTTTAGCCGTTCCCAAACCAAAATGTTCGGGCGCCGCGCTGCCACTGGCGTGCCCGCCACCGACGGTTAGTTCGCGTGACCAGCGAGTTGTTTGAGCTTCGATCTCTATCCAGGCACCAATCGCATGTCGGTTAACGCCGGTTTGATTCAGCGAAATTTGCAACCATCGACCGGTATCGGTAGACACGTTTTGATATATTTCGAGGTCAGCTCGACGATTCACCACCACTAGGTCTAACAACCCATCTTGATTCAAATCATTCAACACCGCGCCCCGCCCACGATGCAAGCTGGCAACACCGGCCCGATCACCTTGCTCGATGAATCGCCCGTGAAGCTGCTGAATCAGCAGGTTGTTGGGGTCGAGCATTGCGCTGCCGGGCATTTGTTCGACATTGCCCTTGGCGATAAACAAGTCGTCAAGGCCGTCATTGTTCAGATCGGCAAACTCAGCATGCCAGCCGGTTGAAGGACGACCATCATCGCCGGTGTAAGGTCGGTGCGCACTGATCCCGCGTTGATAAGGCGCATCGCGATAAGTCGGCTGCGAACTCTTCGGATCCAAGCTGTGCAACTTCTGATCGCCCATCGAAGTGAGAAAGATCTCGGGCCTGCCATCACCATTTAAATCACGGCTCGCAATTCCCATCCCCCATATCGAATAGGGAACCCAGCCATCGGCCTCAGTGTATGCTCGAGGAACGCCAGCAATAGTCCAGAGTTGCTCGCCGCCCTGATTAATATGGTAATGGCGGTCATTGCTAATCCGCAGATCAGCTCGCCCTTTTCGGCCCCAGTCGGAGAACAGCAAAGATAAACTGCAATATCCTGGATTGAGTTCTTGAAGCATAGAATAATCGCCGCCCGACGATCGATAGAGGAAATTCGACGCGCACTTGCCGAATGGGCCCTCGGGGTCTTTACGATCAATATAATTACCAAACGCAAGTGTCGGCAATTTAGCGCTCGGCTCCCAAGTCGCAGAGAAAGCGGTGGTCCAATGATCGCCACTGACGAATTCTAGACCTTCTGCAAACGGCTCAAACTCGCAATCACCCTTGCCTTGCATCAATCGGTTGGGCCCTACTCGCAAAATCACTAAATCAAGGATAGAGTCATTGTTGATGTCGATAGGATAAGAACCTGTAACACCCTTAATAGAGAGGGCTGACGGTTCTTTGAGTGTGAACTCGATGGTCTCGCCTGAGCCTGCAGTCTGGTTTTTCAAAAGCACCGCAGGACTGGTACCACCGGCTACGTAAAGTTCGTAGAAACCATCTTCGTCACAATCAAAGCTACTGACTCCGCCCCCGACAAAGTGCTCCCAGCCTCCTAGGTACTGATGCTCAAAAGGAACGGTCACCGCTTGAAAGCGGACCTCGGCGATCGAAAGGCTCGCTGCCGTCGACAAACAGACGAAGCCGCAAACCAGAAATGAGGCGCGAGAAAAAAAAGAACTAGCCCACATTGCTATCCTCTTTGCTTTTCAATATTAACTTGCAGTAACATCTCATACCTCTAGAGCCTTGAACCGCGACGGATGGTGGCTTCGGTCATGCTAGCCGGTTCACGGTAATAAATATAATAGCCTTATGGAGAATACCGAATGAAATATCAAAACCTTGTGCTCGCCTCAGTTTTAGGCGTTGCCGTGTCTATGCCTGCTTTGGCCGCTGACCTGGTGGTTGGTGTGAGCTGGTCAAATTTTCAAGAAGAACGTTGGAAGACTGACGAAGCAGCGATCAAAGCGGCTTTAAGTGCGGCCGGTGCTCAATACATCTCAGCCGACGCCCAGAGTTCTTCTTCTAAGCAATTATCGGATATCGAAAGCTTAATCGCACGCGGCGCCAACGCGCTAATCGTGCTGGCGCAAGATGCTTCAGCAATTGGGCCTGCGGTTGATGCCGCCATCGATGAAGAAATTCCTGTCGTCGCTTACGATCGCTTGATCGAAGATAACCGTGCTTTCTATCTGACCTTTGACAATGTTGAAGTCGGCAGAATGCAAGCACGTGCCGTTCTCGCCGCTCAACCTAAAGGCAACTACGTCATGATCAAGGGTTCGCCTACTGATCCCAATGCAGACTTTCTGCGCGGTGGTCAACAAGAAGTGTTGCAAGCAGCTATCGCTAAAGGCGACATTAAAATTGTCGGCGAGTCTTATACCGACGGCTGGATTCCAGCCAATGCGCAAGCCAATATGGAACAAATTCTAACCGCTGTTGATAACAAAGTAGACGCCGTAGTGGCTTCAAATGACGGCACCGCAGGCGGTGTGGTTGCTGCTTTGACGGCTCAAGGTATGGAAGGCATTCCGGTTTCAGGCCAGGACGGTGATCATGCCGCATTGAATCGTGTGGCGCTTGGCACTCAAACGGTTTCGGTTTGGAAAGATGCCCGCGCGCTCGGCAAAACAGCCGGTGAAATTGCGGTGTCATTGGCTAAGGGTGGTTCTATGGAGTCAGTAAAAGGTTCACGCAGCTGGACTTCACCCGGTGGAACCACGATGCGAGCTCGCTTTCTGGCACCCGTCCCTGTGACCAAAGCTAACTTAAATGATGTTATAGACGCGGGTTGGATCGCCAAAGCTAAGCTTTGTGCCGGCGTTAACAGTTACAAAGTTTCGGCCTGTAAATAACTAGCTGAGTGGTGACTAGCTAATCTGTGATTGGCTAATCTGAGCAGCACTTCGAAAGCCATCCCCTCACTATTTGGGTCGAGGGGATGGTTGCTTTAATTTTGCTATCGATTGTTTCTCTGCACTGCTTGATAGCACCAACTTCTCGATTAAATATGCACTAATAATGACTGTAATTAAAAAATTTCTTGACGACCTCGGCATCGACGTCCGCATGCTGGGGATGATAGGCGCGCTAGTCCTTTTATGGATTGGTTTTAACCAATTCACCGACGGTCGTTTTCTAACCCCGCGAAACCTCTTTAATCTTTCAGTGCAGACCTCTTCAGTGGCGGTCATGGCAACCGGCATGGTGTTCGTCATCGTGATTCGTAACATCGATCTCTCGGTGGGCTCAATGTTGGGTTTGCTCGGAATGGTGATGGCCGCGGTTCAGGTCCAGCTGCTGCCTGAGTTGTTAGGATATGGTCACTGGAGCATTTGGATCATCAGTGTGATCGTCGGTTTGTTTTGCGGGCTTGCGCTAGGCGCATTGCAAGGCTGGATCATCGGCTATTTAGCGGTGCCTGCTTTTATCGTCACCTTGAGTGGTTTACTCGTCTATCGAGGCTCGGCCTGGTGGGTGACGCAAGGTCAAACGGTGGCGCCGCTAGATTCTACTTTCAAATTATTGGGCGGCGGGGTCGAAGGCACCCTTGGTGACGTCGCAAGCTGGATTCTAGGTTGGGCTGCGACTTTAATCGCGTTGGTTTTCATGTGGTTTAGTCGACGCCAAAAATCTAATCATGGCATCACTGTTAAACCCTGGTGGGCAGAACTGACCTTAATGGGCATCGTCAGCGCCTTGATCCTAGGCTATGTCGGGGTGATGAATGCTTACCCCATTCCGCGAGGCGCGATCAAACGAATTGCCGAAGCCAAAGGTCTAGAAATACCGGCTGAAGGTCTGGTGCTCTATCACGGCATCGCCATTCCGGTTGTTATCATGCTACTAATTGCCCTCGTTATGACGATGGTGGCGCGAAAGACGCGCTTCGGACGTTACGTTTATGCAATGGGTGGCAATCCTGAGGCGGCTAAGTTATCCGGCATTAACACCCAATTCCTGACAGTTAAAGTGTTCGCCTTGATGGGTGTTCTAACCGCAATCGCATCGGTGATTGCATCGGCTCGCCTCGGCGCGGTAGGCAATGACTTAGGCACACTAGACGAATTGCGAGTGATCGCCGCGGCGGTGATCGGTGGAACCGCGCTAGCCGGAGGTGCGGGCACCATATACGGCGCCATTTTGGGCGCGATGATTATGCAATCGTTGCAGTCGGGAATGGCCATGGTGGGGGTAGATGCACCACTGCAATCAATCGTCGTCGGTCTGGTGTTGGTGGTCGCGGTTTATCTTGATATCGTCTATCGACGTAAGGCAGGTAAAGCATGAGTGCCGAAATCACACCATTGGTGGAAATGCGTGACATTCAATTGTCTTTTGGTGGCATAAAAGCCGTCGATCACGTCAGCATCGACCTTTATCCCGGCGAAGTGGTGGGTCTTCTGGGTCACAATGGTGCCGGCAAATCGACCTTAATCAAAACCTTATCAGGTGCCTACAAAGCCGACGCCGGAGAGATTATGGTGAAGGGCGCGCCGGTAACGATTAACAATCCGCGGGATGCGCGACAGTATAATATTGAAACCATTTATCAGACCCTGGCGCTGGCGGATAATCTTAATGCCGCCTCGAACCTGTTTCTGGGTCGCGAAATTACCAACCGATATGGGTTCGTTGACGATGACGCGATGGAAGCCGAAACGCGCAAAATTATGAGTCGTTTGAACCCTAATTTTAACAACTTTACGGCACCTGTCTCTGCGCTCTCGGGCGGACAGCGACAGTCGGTGGCGATTGCACGCGCGGTCTATTTCGATGCTCAGATTTTGATCATGGATGAGCCCACAGCCGCGTTGGGGCCTCAAGAAACCCAAATGGTTGGCGAACTGATTAATCATCTAAAAGCCGATGGATTAGGCATTTTCTTGATCGATCACGATATTCATGACGTGATGATGCTATGTGATCGCGCATCGGTGATGAAAAATGGCAAGCTAGTCGGCACGGTTAAAATTGACGATGTCACCGCAGACGACTTACTCGGCATGATTATCCTCGGCGAGGACTACAA
>CBDTWQ010000099.1:0-6503 GCA_965364115.1 uncultured Gammaproteobacteria bacterium
AGGGGACCAAATGAATGAAAACACTAAACACCTCCAAGAAAAATGGCCATCGTCATCGAATCAATCTTGTGGGCAACCATAGAACGAATGATTTATTGGTCGTTTTTTAAAAAAAATTACACAAAATTGTAAAAATCAAATGTTTTTTAAATTTATTATTATTGGCTTTATCGATTAAAGCCTATCCTTATACTAACCCTACGATCAGCCACGATTCAACATCAATAGAATCTAAACGGACTACTATTCTATTCACCACATCAAAACTGTGACTCAGTTCAAGTTTTTAGCGTTAAAACTCAAAACTTAATCAGCTCGAGGAACAAGAAACTTTTGTGGACCGAAAGCAGCGAATTAATGCGCCGATTCACTGGCTCGACCCACACCCACGCTAAGTTCCAAATATCCTAGGCCGCTGTAGAAACTCGATGTGGAGTTAACGCGGCGCCAAGGGCCAAGCTGATATCGAAACACAGTTCGGGCTGATTGAGTGTATAAAAGTGAAAATGATCGACACCTTCTCGTTGAAGTCGTTCACATAAACTAACCGCAAGTTCCGTTGAAAGATGATATTGAGCGGAAGGGTCGCCCGCCAAGGCTTCGAATTTGGCAGAGTAATAGCTCGGCACAACCGCCCCACAACGTTGACTAAAGGCAATCACTTTATCGAGGTTTAAAATCGGCAAGATACCCGGGACGATTGGTTTTTCAATGCCCATACTGACGGCGCGGTCGCGGAATTTTAGGAAACATTCGGGTTCAAAAAAGTACTGGGTGATCGCGCGATTTGCACCAGCCTCAAGTTTTCTTTTTAAATGATTCAAATCTGCAACCGGACTGCGCGCCTGGGGGTGAACCTCAGGATAGGCGGCGACACTGATGTCAAAATCACCCAGCTCCATCAAAGCTTCAACCAATTCGCATGCCGAAGGGTAGGCATAGACGCTACCCTTTTCAGAGTCGCTAACCGCATCACCTCGCAAGGCGACTATCTGACGAATTCCATTATTCTGGTATTGTTGCGCAACTTCCAACACATCAGGTTTACTTGAATCAGCACAAGTCAAATGCGCCGCTATCGCGACAGGCGATTCACGCTGCATCGATATCGCAGTATCAACGCTATCTTGCTGACCACTACCCGATGCACCATAGGTCATTGAGAAAAACTTCGGACCAAAGCGCTCCAGTTGACCCATCGCGCGCCATAGGTTTCTCTCCATCGCAGGTGAACGCGGTGGGAAGAACTCATATGAGAATTTCGCACTTTTCGAAGAACTCATGACGCTTCCACTGCTTTAAGTCTCTGCTGATTACCTTTTTGACGTGCTTGCCAAAACTTGACCGTAAGCGGATTGCCGACCAACTGATCAAACTTTTGACTCACACTCAACCCGGCCGATTTAAAACAGTGTCTGATTTCAGTGTCTGAATAACCGAGTCGGTGATGATTGAACTCCTCACGTAAATTTTCTTCCGTGTGCGCAGCAAAATCGATCACCACCAATCTCCCTTTAGGACGCAGCACACGAGCAGCTTCACGAATCGCTTCCTGCGGATCTGAATTATAATGCAACACCATGTGAACGATCACCAAATCGATACTAGCTGCTTCAAAAGGCAGTTGGTACATATCGCCCTTGCGCACATGAATATGCTGCAAGCCATTACGCTCAATATTGCTGCGCGCAACCGCCAGCATTCCGCTGCTAAGATCAATTCCTTCTCCGCGACTCACGCGAGAAGCCAAGAGTTCCAGCATGCGTCCTGTTCCGGTTCCAATATCCAGCAAGTCTCCAACTGGTTCATCGCCAATAATTTCGATTAATTTGGCTTCAACTTGACTTTGGGAAACATATAACGAGCGTATCGAATCCCAAGACTGTGCAACCGTTTGAAAATAATCCTGAGCCTTCTGTTCTCGGCTATCGCGAACTTGCTCGAGCCTTGAAAAGTCACGAGTCAAACCGGCATCCTCAGAGGGGATCAATTCGACTAGTGCCTTCCCTAGACGAGAAGCATTCGAGTTATCTGCTAGGCGAAAAAAAACCTGAGCACCATCAGGCACACGCTCGAGCAGGCCAGCCTCAACCATCAGTTTAAGATGGCGCGATACGCGCGGCTGACTCTGCCCCAGTATCTGCACAAGCTCCGATACGCTCAATTCACCGCAAGCGCTCAAAGCCAATATACGCATTCGAGTGTGTTCACCCGCAGCGCGCAATCCAACCAACAGAGTGTCTAAGTTCTCCATCTTGCAAATCCTACTTCATAAAGATATCCTTATATCTTAATTTCTTAATTTAATAAGTCAATATGAAATCCACTGAAGACGCGCTAAAAAAAGCATTACAACAACGAATTTTGTTACTCGATGGCGCAATGGGCACGATGATTCAAACTCACAATCTCAAGGAAAAAGACTATCGAGGTGACCGATTCTCGGATTGGCAGGGCGACCTGCGCGGTAACAATGACTTATTGTCGATCACTCAACCGCAAATCATCGAGTCTATCCATACAGCCTACCTCGAAGCCGGTGCCGACATCATCGAAACCAACAGCTTTAACTCCACCGCAATCGCATTAGCTGACTATGCCATGGAGCCTTTGGCCGAGGAGCTCAATGAAGCTTCGGCCGCTCTCGCCAGGTCAGCGGTTGACCGGCAATTGGCCTTAACCCCCGAACACCCTCGATGGGTGGCAGGCGTGCTCGGGCCAACTAATCGCACAGCTAGCCTATCACCCGATGTGCGTGATCCGGGATTTCGCAATGTTGATTTCGAGCAGTTGGTAAATGCCTACAGTGAGGCCACTCGAGCACTCATTCGTGGCGGTGTTGACCTGCTTATGATCGAAACCAGTTTTGATACGCTCAATGCGCGCGCCGCGATTTTTGCGATGGAAACCGTGTTTGAACAGATCGGCCGAAGATTGCCCACAATGATCTCCGGCACCATCACCGACGCGTCCGGCCGCACCCTCTCAGGTCAGACCAGCGCCGCGTTCTGGCACTCTGTACGTCACGCGAAGCCTCTGTCGATTGGCTTCAATTGCGCACTTGGGCCAACAGAGTTGAGACAGCACGTGGAAAATTTGGCCGGAATTTCGGATTGTTTTGTTAGCGCCCACCCCAACGCGGGTTTGCCCAATGAGTTTGGCGGCTACGACGAATCCCCCGAAGCCATGGCTGATCATATCGGTGAATGGTCAAGATCAGGGTTGGTCAACCTAGTTGGTGGTTGCTGTGGCACCACGCCTTCTCATATCAGCGCACTGCGAAGCGTGATTGACGGAGTTCAACCGCGCAGCCCTGTTTCACAGAAACCCGCTTGCAGACTATCAGGCTTGGAACCCTTCATCATCGACAGCGATTCGTTGTTCGTCAATGTAGGAGAACGCAGCAATGTCACTGGCTCGGCATTGTTCAAACGCCTGATCGTTGAGAAAGATTATGACGCGGCGCTAAAACTCGCTCGACAGCAAGTTGAAAATGGTGCCCAGATCATCGATATCAATATGGATGAAGGGCTGCTTGATTCGGTTGAAGAGATGCGTCACTTTTTAAAGCTGATTGCTGGCGAACCGGAAATATCCAAAGTCCCGATTATGATTGATTCTTCACGCTGGGAAGTGATCGAAGCCGGCTTGCAAAATGTGCAGGGAAAATCTGTGGTCAATTCGATTAGCTTAAAAGAAGGTGAAGCGGAATTTATTCGACAAGCCAAACTTTGCCTGCGCTATGGCGCTGCTGTAGTCGTAATGGCCTTCGATGAACAAGGTCAGGCCGATAGCGTCGACCATCGTGTTTCGATCTGCGAGAGAGCGTATCAAATTCTAGTGAACGACCTAGGCTTCGAACCCAGTGACGTCATCTTTGACCCGAACATCTTTGCGGTCGCTACCGGGATGCCGGAACACAACAATTATGCCCTAGCTTACATTGAAGCCACGAAAATCATCAAAAAGACTCTACCCCACTGTCTGGTCTCAGGTGGGCTGTCAAATGTATCTTTCTCGTTTCGTGGCAATAACTCCGTTCGCGAAGCCATCCACTCGGTTTTTCTCTACCACGCAATTCAGGCTGGCCTCGACATGGGGATAGTTAATGCCGGTCAACTCACCATCTATGACGAGATTCCGGTCGCATTGCGAGAAGCGGTCGAAGACGTGGTGCTGAATCGCAACCCAGAAGCCACCGAGCAATTGCTTACCATCGCTGAAGGATTTCGCGGTCTCGACAATGGGATTCAACAGACCCGCGAGGAGTGGCGTGATCTGCCCGTCACTGAACGCCTGAAACATGCGCTAGTTAAAGGCATTGCAGACCAAATTGAAGCAGATACTCTGGAAGCACTGAACCATGTCAACAGGCCCCTAGAACTAATCGAAGGCCCGCTCATGGACGGCATGAATATCGTGGGCGACTTGTTTGGCGAGGGCAAAATGTTTCTTCCGCAAGTAGTCAAATCAGCACGAGTAATGAAAAAAGCCGTGGCATTGCTGGAACCCATGATGGCTGATGAAAAGAACAGTCGCAGCAGCGCCGGTAAAATATTGCTTGCGACCGCCCGAGGCGACGTGCATGACATCGGAAAAAATATCGTAGGGGTCGTGTTGCAATGTAATGGTTATGAGATCATCGATCTGGGTGTGATGGTAACGGCCGAAAAAATCCTAACCACCGCACGCGAGCAAGCCGTTGACCTGATCGGCATAAGCGGCTTGATCACCCCGTCACTCGAGGAAATGAGTCACCTAGCGAGAGAGTTACAACGCCTGGGTTTCAACACCCCCTTGCTAATCGGTGGTGCGACCACATCGAAGATGCATACCGCGGTCAAAATAGATCCGCACTATCAGTCCCCAGTTATTTATGTTCCTGATGCATCCCGCTGCGTCGGGGTTGCGAGTCGCTTGCTGGGCTCGAAGCGCGCCACTTTTTGCGCTGAGATCAACCGAGAATACGACCATTACCGAGAGCGTTTCCAAGCAAAACTGGAACAACGCGAATTCCTTAGCCTTGCCGCTGCTCGCGCCAACCGCCTTGAAACTGACTGGTATAGTTATCAACCGCAGGCTCCCAATCAACCGGGAATTCATCAGTTGATTGACTTCCCTCTGCCGCCGCTGATTGACTACATCGACTGGACACCGTTCTTTTCAACTTGGGAGCTACGCGCCAAATATCCTCGCATACTCGAACACGAACGCTTTGGCGAGCAAGCTCGCGAATTGTTTCGCGACGCGCAAATCATGCTCAAAGACTGGGTCGAAACAGGCATCGTTAGCGCCAATGCGATCTTTGCAGTATTGCCCGCCAATAGCGTCGACTATGATGACATAGAGGTCTACGCCAACAATGAGCGCAAACAACCCTTAGCCAGAATTATCGGCTTACGCAACCAAACGCCACACCCTGGAGACCGGCCCAACCTGTGCCTAGCCGACTTTATTGCCCCACGGGAAACGGCTGTCGATGACTACATTGGCGCTTTCGCCGTCACTGCGGGGATTGGCTTGGAACGCCTGGTAGCTGACTACGAGCAATCCCATGACGTCTATCGCGCAATGCTAGCAAAGTCGCTTGCAGACCGATTGGCGGAGGCCTTTGCCGAGTACCTTCACCGACAGATACGAATGGAAACCTGGGGCTATCAAAGCAATGAGACTCTCGACAAGCAAGAATTGATCAAAGAACGGTATCGTGGCATTCGCCCCGCGCCCGGCTATCCGGCGAACCCAGACCATCACCAAAAACATCTCATATGGGAATTGCTGGGAGTGGAAGCAGCGACCGGCATTAGTTTGACTGAATCACTCGCGATGTGGCCAGCCTCGTCGGTCAGCGGCTGGTATTTCTCGCATCCGAAATCCGAGTATTTTGCGGTCGGCAAACTAGCAGAAGACCAACTCGAGGACTACGCCGTTCGTGCGCAGGTCTCGGTCGCATCAGCCGAAAAAAATCTCGCTGCCAACCTTGGCTACGACTCTAGCGTAAGGGACACCAAGAAAGTGGCCTAAATTTCACCCAACAAAAACTGTGAGCCAAACTGCATTCTGGTCAACCATTTCCAGAAACCTTTAATGTGGGACAGTATACCTATTAAGGCGCAGTCCCCTTAATAGGTATACTGTCTCACATTAGAGACAAAACCATACATGCTGACGAGCAGATGATTTCGAGCCCGAAACAAACTTCTATCAAAGTCATTGCCTTTGACGTATTTGGCACTGTGGTGGACTGGCATGGATCCGTGATGCATCAAGTTGAGACCATGGGTCTCGGCGTTGACGGTGCCGATTTTGCATTGGCTTGGCGAGCAGGCTATCAGCCTGCTATGGCTGAGGTAATGCGCAAAGGCGAGTGGGTTATTTTGGATACCTTGCATCGCCGAATCCTTGATCAAGTGTTGCTCGATTTCAACCTCGACTCGCTGCAAGAAGCTGAACGCCAACGACTCAATCGCGTTTGGCACCGGCTCGACCCTTGGCCAGATTCA
>CBDTWQ010000100.1:0-6455 GCA_965364115.1 uncultured Gammaproteobacteria bacterium
GTTGAAGTCAAATATATTCCGGTTAAATCTTATGCCGCTGCGGTCACCGCTTTTCGCAACAATCAGGTTCAACTAGCCTGGTTCGGAGGTCTCTCGGGGGTGCGCGCGCGCAATCTAGTCGAAGGTTCTGAAGCAATCGCACAGGGTTTTGAAGACCAGGCTTTCGAAACTTATTTCATCGCTCATGCCAGTACTGGCTTGAAACCCTCCACATCGTTTCCAAAGGACATGATGGGAAACACCTTCACCTTTGGTTCAAAGGGCTCCACTTCAGGCCGCTTGATGCCGGAATTCCACATTCGGAAACAGTATGGCAAATCACCCGAGGCAGTTTTCAGCAAAGTTGGCTTTAGCGGCAATCACTCGAAAACCATCGCACTGGTTCAATCTGGCGCGTATCAGGTTGGTGCGGTCAACTTTAAGGTTTGGCAGAAAGAACTGGCAGCAGGCAAAATTGACGCCAATAAGGTTTCAATTATTTGGAAGACACCGACCTATCCCGACTACCAATGGTCAATTCGCGGTGATGTCGATCAACGCTGGTCGCCGGGTTTCAAACAACGCGTGACTGAAGCCCTGTTGAAAATGGATGATGCCGATTTGTTGGCATCTTTCCCACGGTCAAAATTTGTTCCGGCAACCAACCAGGACTATCAACCGATTCTTGATGTCGCAAGAGAGATCAAACTGATCGACTAGAGTCGATTGAGCATCATTCAATGTTTCGACTCGATAATGAAACCCTAGGTTACGAAGGAGGCACCGTGCTGCGCGATGTCTCCCTCACCATCTCGCCGGGGGAAAGAGTGGCCTTGGTTGGCGAAAGCGGCGCGGGCAAATCAACTTTGCTATCAGTGCTGCAATCGCGTTACCAAAGCAGTTGCGCCTTGATCCCGCAAGACCCGGGGTTGGTGCGCAACTTAAGCGTTTTTCACAATGTCTATATGGGGGGTTTGCACCGTCACAGCACGGCTTATAACCTGCTTAATTTAGTCTGGCCACAAGATAGCCAACTGGCCGAAATCAAGCCAATCGTCGAACAGCTAGGTTTGGGTGAGAAGATGTTTACCCGCACCGGCGAACTCTCCGGGGGGCAACAACAGCGAACCGCAATTTGCCGAGCGCTGTTGCAAGGTGGTGAAGCGGTGCTCGGTGACGAACCGGTTTCTGCCGCTGATAATCACCAGGCTAGAGCGATCATGGATGCGCTTTGCGAACGCTTTAATACGGTTATTTTGGCGATGCACGATGTTGAGTTGGCGCTGCAATACACCGACAGAATCATCGGCATCAAAGCGTCTAAAATCGCGCTCGATTGCCCAACCGACGGCCTCACAACAGCCGACATCGACTTTCTCTACCAAGTCTAAAGATGACTCGTCCTAACTTCTCTCCGGCAGTCAAAGTCAGTTTTGGCTTCCTCGCAGTGGCGTTGCTGTGTCTGTTGTTTGCCGATCTCGGCATCAGCACCCTCGACCCTTGGACCGAAATGCAGCGAATGCTGCTGGGGGTGATAACGCCCGACTTCTTCGCGGTCGCCAACATCGGCATGGTGGTCGTCAAAACCATCGCTTTTGCGGTCTGCGGCGTCGCCCTCGGCGCATTCGCTGGTTTTCTGTTGGCGCAAGTCTTTCATCTCGGCCCGGTGCGCTGGAGTTGCGCGTTTGTGCGCGCCATCCATGAATTATTCTGGGCGCTGTTGTTGCTCCAAGTGCTGGGTTTGACGCCACTCACCGGAGTGCTCGCGATCGCCATCCCTTACGCCGGCATCTGCGCCAAGGTTTATGCCGAAACCTTGGAAGAATCTCAGCCGGCCGTATTGCAGGTGTTGCCAACCGGCAGCAGTCTGGTCTCGGTTTTCTTCTTTGCTCGGCTGCCCGATGTTTGGGTGCACATCAAAAACTACACCAGCTATCGCTTCGAGTGTGGTTTGCGCTCAAGTGCAGTGCTCGGGTTTGTCGGTTTACCGACCTTAGGGTTTTATCTCGAAACCGCCTTCAGCGAAGGGAATTATTCAGAAGCGGCTGCATTGTTACTGATTTTCTATGCGCTAATCGCCAGCTTACGTTTCTGGCTACGGCCACGCTTGTTGGGCCTTTATATTGTCGCCGCCCCCTTTTTGCTCGGCAGTGGCAGCAGCATCAACTTCGACAACATCGTCCGATTTTTTAGCCAAGACATCATCCCAGCACCCCTGCGAAATGCTGATCTATGGGCCGCCGAGAGTTGGAGTGCATTCGCCGACTGGTTGAGTTTGGTGGTTATCGATCAAGCCCTACCCGGAATTGTCGCCACCGTGGTATTGACCCAGATCGCGTTAGTTGCAACCGGCTTGTTAACCTTGCTGTTTTTCCCGCTCATCTCCGAGAAATTTTTTGGCCCGGTCGGCCGAGGAATCGGTCACGTCTTTCTAGTCGTCACTCGATCAACCCCCGAATTCATTTTAGCCTACATTTTTCTGCAGCTTTGGGGGCCGTCGATGCTGCCCGCGATCGTCGCACTGTCATTACACAATGCCGCGATCATTGGCCACTTGCTCGGCAAATTCAGCAATGACCTGCGGCTGCGTGACGATAGCGCAAAAGGTTTAACCCTATATGGCTACGAAATCATTCCCCGAATCTATGGTCAATATCTCGCTTACTTGTTTTATCGCTGGGAAGTAATCATGCGCGAAACCGCCATTCTAGGCATACTGGGGATCGCAACCCTCGGCTTTTTTGTCGACAGCGCGCTCGCCGACATTAGGCTCGATCGGGTGATGTTACTAATCCTCATCACCGCAGCACTCAACATCGGCGTCGATAGTTTGTCTCGCCACATACGCAAGCGCTTGCGCTTAAGCAACCGCATCGAACAAACCCAGAAGGCCAGATGAAATCAAGCCAGCAATCCATCGTCAAAGACCTCGTGCTGATCGGCGGAGGCCATAGCCATGTCGCCGTACTGAAACGCTTTGGAATGCAGCCGATTCCGGGGGTGCGCCTGACTCTGATTGCGCGCGATGTGCAAACCCCTTATTCCGGCATGCTGCCCGGATATGTCGCAGGCCACTATGACTTCGACACCGCACACATCGACTTGCGGCCACTCTGCCAATTCGCCACAGCTCGGCTATATCACGACACCGCGATTGGCATCGACACCGATGCCAGGCAAGTCATTTGCGCCGGTCGCCCACCGGTCAGTTACGACCTGCTGTCGATCAACATCGGTTCGCGACCGCAAATAAATGGCGTCACTGGCGCAGCTGAATTCACGACACCGGTTAAACCGATCAATCGCTTTGTCGATAAGTGGCATCAACTGATGGACCGCGTGTTGCAAAAGGCGGGGCCGCATCGAATCGCGGTGGTCGGTTCGGGCGCTGCCGGGGTCGAAATTTTGCTCGCGATTCAGTTCCGACTGCAACAGGAATTGGCCCGCATCAATCGCCAAAGCGAGCAGCTTGAATTCCACCTGATCAGTAAAAGCGAACAGATCATGCCCGCGTTTTCGCCTAGTGTCGCGCGGCGTTTTGAACGCATTCTTAATCAGCGCGAAGTTATTATTCATCGCGGTGCCGAAGCCACCGAGGTTTCTAAAGATACGATTAACCTCGCCAACGGCGAACAGGTGGTCGTCGACGAAGTGCTCTGGGTGACCGGCGCCAGCGCCCCCACCTGGCTAGCCGAATCTGGCCTCGAGGTTGATTCCGCGGGCTTCATCAACACTCACGCCAGCCTTCAAAGCAGATCGCATCCAGATATTTTTGCCGCCGGTGACATCGCCAATGTGATTGATCACCCACGGCCCAAGGCCGGAGTGTTCGCGGTGCGACAAGGCCGTCCGCTTGCCGACAACCTGCGTCGGGGATTACTTAAACAATCATTAAAAAGTTTTAGACCGCAAAAGACTTTGCTCGCGCTAATCAGCAGCGGGGATCAATATGCAATCGCCAGCAAGGCCGGGTTGAATATTGAAGGCGCGTGGTTATGGCGTTGGAAAGATTGGATCGACCGGCGCTGGATGCAGCAATACATCGAGCTGCCCGAGATGTCGGTCGAAGAGGTTTTAAAACTCGATCAAAGGCTCGCAGACCAAGACACCCTGAAAGAGATCTCCGCAATTGCAATGCGCTGCGGCGGCTGCGGCGCCAAGGTCGGCGCAAGCGTCTTGAGCCGGGCGATTGCCGACCTAAAACCGGCCCCGCGTGACGACATTCTAATTGGCCTGCATGAGCCCGATGACGCCGCCGCGGTCGAAGTGCCCAGCGGAAAGGTCATGCTGCACACGGTCGATTATTTCCGTTCATTTATCGATGACCCTTTTACTTTCGGCCAGATTGCCGCCAACCATGCGTTGAGCGATATTTTCGCGATGGGCGCCGAAGCGCAATCGGCGCTCGCGATCGCCACCGTGCCATTTGGAATAGAAAGCAAGGTCGAAGACACCTTGCGCGAACTAATGGCCGGCGCGATGTTGATGCTGAACGAATCTAACACCGCACTCGTCGGCGGGCACACCAGCGAAGGCGCCGAGCTAGCGCTTGGTTTTGCGGTCAACGGCCTCGCGGATCGCGCGCAGATTCTGCGCAAGGGCGGCATGCAAGTTGGCGATTTATTGATCCTGACCAAACCACTCGGCACCGGAACCCTGTTCGCCGCCGACATGCAGCGCAAGGCCAAAGGCCGCTGGATCGAAGATGCCATCGCCTCGATGGTGCAATCAAACCGTCGCGCTGCCGAAATCTTGTATCAACAAGGCGCCACCGCCTGCACCGACGTCACCGGCTTTGGACTGCTCGGGCACCTAGTCGAAATGATCAAACCATCTCAAGTCGATGTCGAAATTGATTTGAACGCACTGCCGCTAATCGACGGCGCACTAGAGACCGTACAAATGGGCATCTTAAGCTCATTACAACCCGCGAACCTTCGGCTACGCCGAGCCATCGCCAACCAAGAAGAAGCCGCTAAAAGCCCGTTATACCCATTGGTGTTCGACCCACAAACCTCCGGAGGCCTGCTCGCCAGCGTGCCCGCCGACCAAGCCAATGGCTGCCTCGAACAACTCCAACAAATCGGCTACCAACAAGCCGCCATAGTCGGCCGAGTCAAAAAAGAAGGCGATCAAATAGAGCCAGTCAAACTAGTCAACTGTTAGGCGGAGAGAAGATGACGAGCAACGTCGATACCGGGCTATGTATTCCTTACACGATTCGCATTACGCCGGACAAAGGTCGGGGTATTTTCGCCGATACTGCAGTAAGCAAAGGCACAACCATATGGCGTCATGTACCCAAGCAGTATGCGGTGTACGACGAGCAGTTGCTCAAGGAGTTCTTGGCCAAATTGTCGTACAGTGAGGCCGTGTATGAATTGACTCACATTCATTGCGTAGCTGAATTTCCTGGCTACATGATCAGGGTGTTTGACGACGGCGTCCTGATGAATCACTCGGCCCAACCAACCTTGGTTATAAACGATGGTGCTGGAGACTATGAAATTCCGCCCGTCGGGTCAGTGCAAGACGTGGCAGATGCGTTATTGAACAGTCACTTCACTGACCTGATTGCGGCGCGAGCTCTGGCAGCTGGAGACGAACTGACTCTCGACTACAACGCAGATCCAGAGGAACCCCCATACTACGATACTCTGTGTGATCAGTACGGAGTGTCGTGGGAGTGCGAATGGCTTTAGTCTGCTCGCGGTTCTGTTCGGCTTCCTCCCAAACGATCTGTCCCATGAGACACTTGGCTTATCGCAGCAGGTATTCACTGATTGAAAAGCCAAAATTGGTCTGCTTGACCAATTTTTTATCCTGACTTACCAGTGGAACGCCATGTTGCTCTGCCAAAAGAAGATATTGAGCGTCATAGGCACTCAACTTCCTCTCGATCGCAATTGCCACCGCCGATGGCAAATCAACCTCAATTTCGTTACCCGAAATTACTAACTCAATCCCACTCCACAAGTCAGCAACATCAGCAACTTCCATCGCACCTCGCTTTACGTAAGTTGCAACGACATTGGCCAACTCGTGGCGACACAACATAGGAACCATCCATTCAGAATCAACGCGCCACAGCTCACGGGCAGAATTTGTAAATTCTCCTTCTATGGCCCAATAAGCAACGACATTGGCATCGACAACGATCACTTGCGGCCTTCGAGTTTGGCGAAATCAATCATTTCATCACTCAAAGGAATTTTCCCTTTGTAAGGCGCCGGAACCTCTCTTATTTCCCCAAGGTTTAGCCCATCGTTCAATATCAGGATTGCTTCCTGCGTCATGCTGCGGTGGTGCTTAGCAGCCTGCTGTTTCAGTTTTTTATGGACTTGTTCCGGCAATTTTTTGATGACAAGTGATGGCATAACAATCCTTACCTTTTTGCTAGCATAGTGCTAGCGTTTTTATAGCACACCTTACAAGTCAATATCGATGATATTTAAAAATAAAGTGGGACAGTATAC
>CBDTWQ010000101.1:0-6442 GCA_965364115.1 uncultured Gammaproteobacteria bacterium
CATCCCACTTATCGAAGCTCGACCAATGAAGTCATATAATGATTTAAAGCATTATTCAACTGGAGAAAATGATGACGCGTGATCCTCGCTATGATGTTTTGTTTGAACCTGTCCAGATTGGTCCGGTAACCGCGAAGAACCGTTTTTATCAGGCGCCACACTGCAACGGGATGGGTCGAACCTTCCCATCCAGCATGGCGGCGATGCGTGGGGTCAAGGCCGAAGGTGGCTGGGCCGTGGTCTCGACCGAGCAGGTCGAAATTCATCCGTCGACTGATTTCACCCCGGCGACAGAAAGCCGATTCTGGTCGACCCAAGACACCCCTTATCTTGCCCGCATGTGCGACGCGGTGCACGAGCATGGTGCGCTCGCCTCCATCGAACTGTGCCACAACGGAATGATGGCCCCTAATCTCTATAGCCGTGAAGTGCCTATCGCCCCTTCTCATATCGCTAAAGCCCATCAAGGGACACCCCTGCAGGCGCGCGCAATGACTCGCGCCGACATTCGAGATTTTCGACGCTGGCATCTTGATGCGGCAAAGCGCGCTCGCAGCGCTGGTTTCGACATTATCTGCTGCTACGCCGGTCACAACCTCACCCTTCCAGGCAGTTTCATGATGTCCCGCTACAACACGCGCACCGATGAATACGGTGGTTGCCTCGAAAACCGGGTCCGCCTGTTTCGTGAAATTGTCGAAGAAACCAAGGACGCAGTGGGTGACAGCATGGGTGTGATTATTCGCTTTTCGGTTGATGAATTGTCAGGAAGTGGCGGGCTTGAAGCGAATAAAGAAGGTCGTGAAATCGTCGAAATGCTGGCCGAGTTACCCGACCTTTGGGATGTGTGCCTAGCCGATTGGGATAACGACAGCCAGACCAGCCGCTTCTCTGAGGAAGGCTATCAGGAACCTTTTATCGAGTTCGTCAAACAAGTCACCAGCAAACCGGTTGTCGGCGTCGGTCGCTACACCTCACCCGATCGTATGGTCGCCAACATAAACCGGGGTTTGTTCGACATGGTGGGCGCGGCCCGACCCTCAATCGCAGACCCTTTTCTGCCAAAGAAAATCGAGCAGGGCCGTATTGAAGACATTCGCGAATGCATAGGCTGTAATATTTGCGTTGCTTGGGACAACATGACGGCCCCGATGCGCTGCACCCAAAACCCGACCAATGGCGAAGAATGGCGGCGGGGTTGGCACCCGGAACGTATTGCCAGCAAAAAAACAGACGGCCAACTGCTGGTCGTTGGCGCAGGCCCTGCCGGTCTGGAGGCGACCTTAGCCGCCGCTCAGCGCGGGCACGATGTGATCCTCGCCGAAGCGAGCGATGAACTAGGTGGTCGGGTCAGCCTCGAAAGCCGTCTGCCAGGCTTATCTGCCTGGGCGCGGGTAAGAGACTATCGAACCTATCAGATCTCGCAGCTCGCGAATGTCGAAATCTATCGCTCGAGCCCAATGACGCCTAAAGACGTTTTGGAATTTGGTGCTCAGCATGTCGCTATCGCGACCGGTGCGCGCTGGCGAACCGATGGCTATGGCCGACATCATGAACATCCGATTCCGGGCAGTGATAGCCCCCAGGTTCTGACACCCGACGAGATCATGTCGGGCGTGCGTCCCACAGGCCCGGTTCTGGTCTATGACGATGATCACTATTATATGGCTTCGGTGATCGCCGAATTGCTGATCGAAAACGGCAATTCGGTGATCCTCGCAACACCGAACCCTGAGGTGGCAGCTTGGACACACTTCACCTTGGAGCAACATCGAATCCAGGCGCGGATGCTTGAATTAGGGGTCAGAGTCATAACCAGCCACGGCCTCGCATCGATCGAGACAAGCGGAGTGACGCTGAGCTGCATTTATTCTGCGAAGCAGCAATCAGTCGAGGCCACGTCGGTAGTGATGGTCACTTCGCGTCTACCTGAAGATGCGCTTTACCAGCAGCTAATGAGCGATCGCGATAAACTTCAAACGGCAGGCATCGAGACGATCAAAGCGATTGGCGATTGCTATGGCCCGGCAACCATCGCCGCTGCCGTCTACGAAGGGCATCGCTTCGCCCGCGAGCTTGGCGAAACAGTCGATGAAATTCCCTTCCAGCGCGAACTGACCGAACTCTCCACGACGTTCGAGCTGCCTTAAGCCGCACTCGAATGAACCGCTGTTTCCATGCATCCCTCTCGGTGTTATCCTAGCCTTACAGCTGGCCAAGGCTAGCTGATCTTTAACTTGTTAATAGAGCCATGATACTAATACGACGATAAATGACCTGCTCTCCGGACATCCGGAAACGGCATCGTCAGCAAGCACCGCTCAGGCCTTTTAGGGTTTGCGCGTGACCGCTTGATACTACCCAATCGTATCGAACATCAAATTAATGGACTCTGTTAACTCATGTACGCTTTCTTCGAAAATCTTCTAAAACCCTTTCCGCCGGAAATACCGACTCGGCCGCCTTCAACCCTATTCGCCTTTTGCCTTTACTGCACCCGAGGCGCCTGGCGCTGGATCTTTTTGAGCAGCCTACTGGTCACCATGATCGCCTCAATTGAAGTCATGCTGTTCGGCTTCCTCGGTGAAATCATCGACTGGCTTTCGAATGCCGATAAAGCCACTTTCCTCGAGCAGGAAGGCGACCGGTTATTGGTGATTTCATTGGTTGTATTAATTGCGATTCCTACGCTCAGTTTTATGTGGGCGTTGTTAACCCATCAAACCATCATCGGTAACTTTCCGATGCGCATCCGCTGGCAAGCGCATCGATATCTGCTCAGACAAAGCTTCGGGTTTTATCAAGATGAATACGCTGGCCGTGTCGCCACCAAGGTGATGCAAACCGCCCTCGGCATGCGGGAAGTCGTAATGAAAATAGCCGACATGCTGATTTACGTCAGCGTCTATTTTGGTGGCGCCATATGGCTCGCAGCAAGCTTTGATTTATGGATGGCAGGCCCGTTCATCGCCTGGATTCTGCTCTACGCGATAGTGCTGAGTTACCTGCTGCCACGCTTGCAAAAAACCGCAGAAGCCCAGGCTGATGCCAACTCGACGATGACCGGGCGGGTGGTCGACAGTTACACCAACATCATGACGGTGAAACTGTTTGCGCATGCGGGCCGAGAAGAAAGTTATGCCCGCGAGAGCATGGAAAGTTTCATGGAAGCGGTCTACCGCATGATGCGGATGAACACCAAGCTTGAAATATCGGTCGAGATTCTGAACTCGCTGCTGCTGTTCTCCGTCGGCTTTGTCTCGATCTGGTCTTGGTTGAACGACAATGCCAGCATTGGTGCCGTTGCGGTGGCGTTAGGCCTAGTGCTGCGAATTCACGGACTCTCGCATTGGATCATGTGGGAAATGGCCGAACTGTTCGAAAACCTCGGCATGGCCCACGACGGCATGAACACCATTGCTCAAGTGCAATCAGTTACCGACGTGACTGATGCGCCAGACCTGGTGGTAAAAGAAGGTGAGATCGAATTTAAGAACCTGCGTTTCCACTATGGCAAAAAATCCGGCGTCATCGATGATTTGTCATTGCGAATCAAACCCGGAGAGAAAATTGGCATCGTGGGTCGTTCGGGGGCAGGGAAGACGACATTGATGAATGTCTTGCTTCGACTGTTTGACATTGAAGGTGGTCGCGTTCTGATCGATCAGCAAGACATCTCGCAAGTCGGTCAAGAGTCTTTGCGTAGCCAGATTGGCGTGGTCACTCAAGACACCTCCCTGCTGCACCGCTCGATTCACGAGAACATCGCCTATGGCCGTGATAACGCCAGCGAAGCGGATGTTATCGATGCCGCTCGACGCGCCAATGCGGATGAGTTTATCCATAATCTCACCGATAAAGACGGTAATAGCGGTTATCAGGCACAGGTCGGTGAGCGCGGCGTGAAACTGTCTGGCGGGCAACGCCAGCGGGTTGCGATTGCACGCGTATTCCTGAAAGATGCACCGATTCTGCTGCTCGACGAAGCAACCTCGGCGCTGGATTCCGAAGTCGAAGCCGCGATTCAGGACAACCTGCTCAGTTTAATGGACGGCAAGACGGTGATCGCGATTGCACATCGACTCTCGACGATCTCCGCACTCGACCGCCTGGTCGTGATCGATCAAGGCAAAATCGTCGAGCAAGGCAGTCACGATGAACTGGTCGCACTCGGCGGTCTCTACGCAGAGCTATGGCAACGGCAGTCGGGTGGTTTTATCGCCTGATTGATTAACTTAGACTGATCAATTTGGACTGATTAATGCGGATTGAGCCAGGTGATTCGCTCAACTCCATTCAGATCATTTCACAGCGATAACGCACACCAATAAACAGACCGTCTATTGGCCTAACCTTGAGCGTCACCTATCCGAGACAATTCTCAATAAAGTGGTTGTGGATGAGTGATGCCGATTCGAGGATGCTGCTGGTGACGGTGAATTCGCAACGAACCATCGATCAGCCCTCGGCGCACTTTGGGCCAATTCTCTGCCGCTTCAGCTTTGCGATTAGCTTGCTCTGCAATGAAATCATCCCGGGTGGCGCGGTTCCAGTTTAGATATAACCTGCCGTCCAGAATTGACCAACCATTGATAAAATCAACTTCTGCGGAATAACCTTCCGACACCGCATACGCACACCAGCCGTTAAACTGGGGTGCGTAGACTTTTGGATTATCACTGAAGACTTGGGCATTCGCCGGCGACGCAAATACCCAGGTTTTGCCCTGATACTCAACCGCATTGGCGGCATCACCCTTGCGCGGTTTGCCATCCTTGAAATAGGCAATTACATCGAACCCATCCATAGCGACAGTCTCAATCGCGTTCAACGGTTCCTCAGCCGGACCCGACTTGGCCGCTGTCGCCAATGGAACCAACAAACAAAGCATCAGCCAAACCTTAGTCATCATAAATCTCGCATTTCAAAGGGTGTCCATCTAAGACTAATCAAGCGTCAGCTGGTTCGCTCAAGTTGCTCGATTTGGCTATCGATGACTTCGAGCATGCGTGCTCGGTCAATTGCGCCGTAATGGCCACAATAAACTTGATTAACCGGTAGTTTGCGAAAGCGCCGCAGGCTTGAACAATATTCTTGCGGCTGACTCGGTGGCCAGGCGAGACCATGGTCGCCATCATAGAGCATGTCGCTGGTAAATAGGCTCCCGGTGCTTTGTTCCCAGACTGCCAACCCACCGGGCGAACGACCTGGCACGTGCATCACCTCCAACTGGCGATTGCCGAGATCAAACTGATAGCCCTCTTCTACTAGCAGAGTCGGTGACGCGGGTGTCAAACGGTAATCGTGCAGGGTAAAACCTTCGAATGGCAGAGCCCAAAGCCTGTCCTCGGTTAGATAAACATCGACCTCGGCATCGTCGTTGTTCAGCGTTTCCAATGCAGGTGCATCTAACGGGTGGCAGGCGCGTTCTGCAAAACCATGCCAGCCGCCGGCATGGTCATACGAGCTATTAAGCGCCAGCGCAATAATCGGTTTGGCGCAGATGGCTTCGACCAATGGCACCGGGTCGACCATACCGCAACCGGTGTCAATTACCAGATCACGGTCGCGACCTTGCACGATCCAAAAGTCGCCAACCGAATAAGAATCAATATGTGATTCGTGCAGCATGAGAATTCCATCTTCACACACCTTGATCGAGAACCACGGGTCTGCAACTGGTTTGAGTTTCATGAAAAATCAGGAAGAGTTAAGAGCATATAACGATCGCCTTAGAGTTTGTTTGTTGGTTTCCTCCCCCTACGTCTGGCTTCTCCTCGAAACTCACATGGGGTCAGGGCGAACGCCATTTCTGGCGCAAAGTTTAGCGGTTTCAAGCTCCGCCAACATAGTGAAGTATAAACACCCCATTGCCACAATCCCAGAGTGGGATTACGCGTGAACGTCCCAGCTTGCAAACTAGCTAACTAGGACCACCACTCTGCAATTTCTCTTGTCTCACCGATGCGATCAGACTCGATTGATATGGCGAACTAGAGCATATTAACTACGGCCATTCATTTATGTTTCCGAACAATAAGGAGTCCCATGGCTGGAGTTCCGGTGACACAATACAGAATTATTTGCAGCTGCAAGTGAATTTTGAGAATTAGGTTGCACAGAGTACATGCATATAAATAATTCCGTATTGTGTCACCGAAATTCGCTACGCAGAGCTATGGCAACGGCAATCGGGTGGTTTTATCGCCGGATTGATCAATTTGGATTGATTAATTTGGATCGAACAATTCGGATTAAACCCGGTGATTCGCTCAACTCCGTTCAGATCATTTCACAGCGATAACGCAGCACCAATAAACAGACCGCCTATTGGTCTAACCTTGAGCGTCACCCATCCGATACAATTCTCAATAAACAGGTTGTGGATGGGTGATGCCGATTCGAGGATGTTGCTTGTGACGCAATATGACCGGCTTGATCG
>CBDTWQ010000102.1:0-6380 GCA_965364115.1 uncultured Gammaproteobacteria bacterium
TAAGTAGGATCTAGCAATATGCCCTCTTTCATCGCCAGGTGTTTGATCGCATGGACGGTGGCATCGTTGGGCAGCCCGTAGCCTGGGGCGAGCAGGCTATCATCACAAATAATATCAAGATCATCGATTTGAAGATCGCTGCCAACCGTTTTGAGCACCGCATCGAGTTTAGTGCGCACTCGGCCGAACTGACTTGCCGAGTCGCGGCGCACGCAAACGCCATGAACCGGCGCGCTTGAACCACAGGCCCGGACACCGAGCAAAAAGCCGGTGTGGGTCGATGCAGAACCGGTGGGCACAAGGAACATTGCCGGTTTGATGTCCAACTGATCCAACTGCTGCATCAGTTCCTCAGCGCCATCAATGTAACCTAACGCACCATAAGGCGCATGCGCATTTGAGAGCGGGATGACATAAGCATTTTTACCCTCGGCCTTGAGTTCTTCAGCGCGAGTAACCAACGCTTGATCTGCGCCATCCTCATCTTCACCCACGGGGTAATAAAAGACCTTGGCTCCCATCAATTTGACCAGATAGGGGTTGCCCGATTGATGATATTCAAGCTGCTTGCGATCAACCCGATGCTCAAGCTGCACCTCAACATCAAACCCAGCTTTGCGCGCAGCCGCCACCGTCATTCGCACATGATTAGACTGCACCGCACCGGTGGTGAGCAAAGTATCAGCGCCCTGCTCTTTGGCCTGACCGAGGTAGTATTCGAGCTGCCGACTCTTGTTGCCGCCGAAGGCGAGGCCGGTGCAGTCGTCACGCTTGATCCAGACGTTAGTTCCAAATTCGGCACTGATGTTATGCAAGCGTTCAAACGGCGTCGGTGTATGACTCAGTTCAACGCGTGGAAACGGGGTTGTTAATGACAGGGCTGGTAATGACATTTTCTTTTCTCCTAAGCCAAAATTTTGATTAAAACTACGCCGAGGCAAACCACCACCGCAGCGATAATGCGTTGACGCCCAAAGGCTTCTCGAAACAACAATGTGCCAATCAGCGCGGCGAATATTACGCTGGTTTCGCGCAATGACGAGACCAGCGCCATCGGCGCAACCGCCATCGCATAAATCACCATCGCGTAGGCACTGCCAGCAGCGCTCGAACCGATTGCGATCTTTCCCGGATTGCTGCGCATATAATTAAACCAACCGGAACGATCGCGCAGGTATAGCCACAGCCCAATCGGAATGGGCTCCAACACGAACAGCCAGAGAATGTAACTGAACGGGTTGCCAGCAACTCGAACTCCCATTCCGTCGGCAACGGTGTAGGCCGCGATCAACACCGAGGTAGCTAGCCCCCAGCGCAGCGCAATCGGTGAGATTCGACCGCTTTTACCGCCCATCAATGCGATGCTGACTAGCCCGAGGCTAACCAAACCAATGCCGATCATTGAGCCAACGGAAACGAACTCTGCTGCCAGCAGCGCTGCCCCGATTGCGACTAAGACTGGCGCCAACCCACGAAATAACGGATACATCTGCGATAGATCGCCACTGCGATAAGACCGCGACAAGGTGAAATAGTAAATCGTATGAATCACCATCGAGGCGAATATCATCGGCCAGCTTTGCTGCAGCGGCAATGGAAAGAAAAACAACAATGGCAGGCAAACAATCGCACTGAACAAGCGAAAGGAGGCGATGCTGAATTCAGGGGTTCCACCAGACTTAGCGATCGCGTTCCAACTGGCGTGAAGCAACGCCGCCAGCAACACCAGCGCGACGATAAACGGCGACATCTTAGGCGCCGTTCGAAAGTTGATTAATCACAATTATCAAGTGGCCATTAAATTAAAACGCCCGTAGTCCAATGATATCAATCGATCAGGCCGCTGCTCCGACGGTCTGCAAACGACGCAATACCATTACCAACTGAATCGCACACATTCTATCGGTGACTGCAACATTGTCAAAAAAAACCTTAATATTCAGATCGATTCCGGGGTTCAAAACGAACCAATTATTTTGCGATATAAACGCCATCTGCTTCCATCGATTGAGCCGGTAAACACCACAAAAAACAGGACTCAAGCGCGTACTTTTTGCTCATTCCAGCAATCGGCCTCCGCTATCACTAGCCGACGAAACTCTGATCGCTGAGCAGACTAGGTTATCGCTTCTACTGCAACATGGAATCGTTTACATTAGCTTTTCGCCAGCACTCCAACTCCGGAAATTCAGAATTTGAACCTCTCTTTAAAAATCGAACTGAAGCAGTTCTTTATTATTGCCTTACCCTTGGCAGCGGCCTACCTAGCTGAGTTTGCGATGTTTATCACAACTAAGATGGTGGTTGGGGAATTGGGCTATCACTCGCTAGCGGCGGTTGGCATCGCGGGCGACATGTCATTTGAAGTTTTAGTGGTGCTGATGGCGCTGCTATCCATTGTCGGGGTGCTGGCTGCCCAGGCACTTGGCGCGGGTCAGGGTCAAAAGCTGGGCGCATCGGTGCGCCAAGGTTTCATTGTCGCCACTGGGCTCGGTCTTCCCGCGATTGTTCTGATCTGGAACCTTGACCTGGTGTTAATCGCCTTCGGGCAAGATCCGATCGTCATCGACCTCGCTCGTAGCTACCTCCACGGGCTCGCCGCTTTTGTGCTGCCGGTGCTTTGGTTTTCAGTCTTTCGTAATTTCGTTGCGGTGCTGTCACAAACAGTTTCAATTCTGGTGATTAGCGTCACAGCGGTGGCGCTGAATTATCTTCTGACGCGGTGGTTTGTGTTCGGCGGCATGGGCCTAGAACCACAAGGGCTGTTTGGCGCGGGCTTGGCGACCACCCTAGTTTCGTGGTTTATGTTTTTCGCGCTGGCGATTCACATCTATCGCAAACCTTTGTTTCGGGGTTATGGCATTTTCAATCAACGCTGGCGGCTGCATTGGCCGACTTGCCGCAAGATTCTGTCACTCGGTTGGCCTGTCGCCGGACTAGCCTTTTTCGAAGCCGGATTATTCGTTATCACCGCGGTGCTGTCAGGCATCATTGGCGCAAAAACGTTGGCTGCCTATGAAATCACCGCGGCCTGGATAGGCATTCCCTTCGTCATCGCATTTGGTTTGGCCGAGGCCACGATGATTCGAGTCGCCCATGCGGTTGGGCGTAAGAACATGGCCGACGCGCGCCGCGCGGGCCTGCTTGGAATGTGGCTAGTGGTGATAATAGTGGCATCGATGGTAGTGGTGCCGTTGGCACTCGCCGAATCAATCATTAATATCTTTATCGATCCCGACGACCCCGGCTATGCCGAGGTCTCGTCTTTGGCAACTCAGTTCTTACAAATAGCCGCATTGTTCATGATCTTCGATGGTTTGCAGGCGGCCGCGGTACGCGCATTACGCGGCATGAATGACAATCTAATGCCGCTTTGGATCGCGGGTTTCGGCTACTGGGTGCTCGGCATCGGCGGCGGTGCTATCTTGGCGTTTCATTACGATTTACGCGGCGTTGGTTTGTGGTGGGGTTTGGCCTGTGGCCTTGCCGTGGCGGCTTGCTTGCTAAGTTGGCGTTTTCATTTATTTACCCGCGATGCGCAGAATCTTGCGGTCGACTAGTCATCCTTCAGCAATCGCAGATCGCTCGATCAGATCATTAGAAAACGCTTAAGCGAGTCTTTGGGTGCGACCATAAAAGCCCATATTTTCTTCATCAGAAAACACGCGGCCAGGGTTTTCGTAATAAGTAAAAACCGTAATCACGCGGGCTTTATCACCGCGCGGCGGGCTCACCCGATGCGCGGTGTTCTTGCCTTTGAAAACGTTAAGATCACCGGCACACAATGCAAGCGTTGAAACCTTAGGGTCGTTACCGCGCAGTAAAGCTGCAATGCCGCTTAAGTTCGGATCATTCTCACTGCGCAAATCCCGGCGATACTGAAACTCACCGCCCGCCTCGGCTGACTGTAACAGCAGCGTGGTGGTGAATTCTGACCGATCGAAATGCCAATTAAGACCTTCGCCAGCGTAGTAACACATGGCGTTGGCATCAGCCAAGGGATCGTCCATTGGATAGAGCTTAGGCTTTCCCATCACTCGGGCCAGAAATTGTTGCAACCCCAAACTTTCGTAAACTTGACGCAGCGGGTCAGGTAATTGGTCGCCACAGAGTGTGTGGTTGACCGTTTTGACTCGAGTTAAGGCCGGGTGATCTTGCGCCACATCAGAAACCTCATCATCAAAGTAGATATTGTGCTCACGCGCATGGGTGAATGATTCATGTTGAAAGCGCTGCAACATCGAGGGCAGAATTTCAGCGATCACCGATTCGAGCAAAAAGCCTTGCAGAGTAAACATCCCGTCATGCTCGAGCGCAGCGATGCAGCCATCAACCAGCGCCTGACCGGCGGGCGAATCGAGTGCATCAATCGGAAAACGTTTTAAGTCGATCAGGGATTGCATGTAAATACTATAAACCGCCACCTGAAACGCGGCAACCTTTGAAAACCGAAGAGTTTAGGTCGGCGCACCACGATAGTAGTGCCACAAAAACAAACTAGCCGCACTGCGATAAGGCGACCAGGTTTCAACTAAGGTTCGCGCCTGTTTTTGATCGAGTGGTTGCGGCAAACCTTTCAGCTTTTGCAAACCAATTCGGATCGCCAGATCACCGGCAGGGAAAATGTCTTCTCGACGCAACGAGAACATTAGATAAATCTCGGCGCTCCACTCGCCAAACCCACGTAGCGCGGTGACCGCGGCAATCGCCGACGCGTCATCCATCTTGCGCAGACGCGAGGGCACAAATTCACGACCCGCAATTGCCTGCGCTAATCCTTCGGCATATTCGACCTTGCGCGTCGAGAGACCCGCATCGCGCAAGGCACCCACCGGCAACTTCAATAGTTCGTCAGCGTGCATTTGAGGCAGCAAGGCTCGAACTCGCAACATGATTGCCGCGGCCGCAGCCGTGGAAATTTGCTGCGACACAATCGTCGAAAGAAATGTCTCGAAACCTTGCTTGCGAATTCGAGGTGGCGGATAGCCAACCTGCAGAAGACCGAGGCGCAGTGCTTCGTCATGTTCAGCAAGCCTATCGAGATGCAGCTTTATCAGGCTGCGGTTCATCGAGGGCCTATCAGCCTAAGTGATCTTAAGTTAACTACCATCAAGTGAATCCACGCGGTTTGTTCGCCGTCAATAAATCGATTCCCTTGATATCGCATCCAATCTAAGATTACAAATAATTGTTTCTAACTCGACACAGGAAAAATCAATGACCGCTTATTGGGTAGCCCACGTACAAGTCACCGACGCCGAAGCCTACGGCGAATATGCCAAACGCGCCACCGTTGCAATCGACGCCCACGGCGGCAGTTTCCTAGCGCGTGCCAGCCGAACGGTGTGGCTCGAAGGTAACGAGAAACCACGCAACGTGATCGTTCAATTCCCGAGCGTTGAAGTGGCGGAACAATGTTATCAATCGGCTGCCTATCAAGAGGCGCTTACGTTTGCAAAGGGCGCGTCAGTGCGCGACTTGTGCATTATTGAAGGGTCGTAACGGGGGCTTCGATGAGCATTCTCGACCAAACTCAGATCGACCAGTTTCAAACCGAGGGCGTATCGCTGCTGCGAGGCCATTTCGTCGATTGGGTTGAAGACTTACGAGAAGGCGTCGAAGCCAACATTAAAGACCCTGGTCCATGGGGCCGAAATTACTTAGATGATGACCAGGCCGGTTGTTTTTTTGGCGACTATTGCAACTGGAACCGATTCGACCAATATCGCCGATTCATGTTCGAGTCTTCGGTCGGAGAAATTGCCGCTGATTTAATGCAATCGCAAAGCGCTCGAATTTTCCACGAGCACGTGCTGGTGAAAGAACCCGGCACCAACAAAGTGACGCCCTGGCATCATGATCAACCTTACTACTGCGTCGACGGGCAGCAAGTCTGCAGCCTGTGGATTCCGCTCGACGCGGTAAATGCCGAAACTTGTCCCAAGTTCATTGCTGGCTCGCACCGCTGGGGAAGTTGGTTCATGCCCCGTAAATTCAGCGGCGTTGACTACGATCACCGCGACAGCAAACTAGAAGTCATGCCAGATATTGATCGCAACCCTGCAGACTACGATATGCGTTATTGGGATCTGCAACCCGGCGATGCAATCGCTTTCCATTTTTTGACCGTGCATGGCGCACCTGCCAATCTATCGCCGAATCGACGCCGTGGCTTCGCCGCCCGCTGGCTAGGCGATGACACCGTTTTCGCGCAACGCTCAGGTGAGATATCACCGCCCTTCCCCGGCCTCGATCAACGCCTCCAACCCGGCGACTCCCTATCACTAGCCGAAGAGTTTCCACTAGTTTTCTCCCACTGAGAGCTGGGACAGTAACCCTATTAAGGGAAAAACACCTTAATAGGGTTACTGTCCCACTTT
>CBDTWQ010000103.1:0-6377 GCA_965364115.1 uncultured Gammaproteobacteria bacterium
CACCGAACTTAACTGGGCATACTCATGCATCCGCTCGATCATTAGCTGCATCTTGTCAACGTCCCGACTAATAAAATCGAGCCATGTTTTGGCCTTGTCGTCGAACAAATCCCCATATTTATGAGACAGCATTCGAGAAAAGCTATCGATTCGTCGCAACGGGGCAACCAAATCGTGCGACATCGAATAAATTGACTCTTGAAAATGGTCTTCGTCTTCGCTCATGCGATCATCTGCCGCAAAGGCAATCCCAAAAGCTTTAAAAATGATACTAGCATTCGCCTAATCAAGCAGATATGTCCTACTTCCGTCAACTAAGGTTTATTTCAAGGGTAGTTTTATCACAATAAGTGACAGAGTGCATCGCTGATTTCAATCTCAATCAAAGAGTGATGAAGTTTTCGCATACCTCAATTGTTAACCACTTATAGTAAATCCAGATATTAATGATATCATCGGCTGGTTAGTCTGCAGTCGGTATTCTAGAAGAAAAAAGGGACCGAGACCCAATACGGAAATTTAATGTCAAAAATTCCAATGATGATCGTTGATGACGACGAGGTCGATCGATACCTTTTGAACCGATATCTCCTAGAGACCGGCCTCGATGTCGAGATTTACGAAAGATCAGACGGTCAAACTGCGTTAGATTTTTTTACCGAACAAAGTGACAAACAGCTCGCTGAATCGGAACAATCTCTGCCTATGGTGATTTTTTTAGACATCAATATGCCACTGATTGATGGATTCGGTTTCTTAAAAGGTTTTGATGAACTGCGCTCTAAGGTCGATTTATCGACTTGCGTTATTATGATGTTTTCTTCATCTGAAAGACCCGATGATCGTGAAAAAGCGTTTTCTTTCGATTTTGTCAAAGACTATCTAGTCAAAGGCAAATTTGATTCCAAGGCATTGAAAGAAAAAATTGTCGAGCACGTCAAAAAAGCACAATCTGCCGGTGCCAGCTAAGCAACAGACTGCAATCCCCTCAACTTTCCCCAATTCAGCTAAAGATGAAAGCGGTTTCGACGGTCTAAAATTTTAGACGTTATTGGCACTTGATCCTAAATTGATAGAGTATCAAGCGTCGCGGCAGTGCTCTCAAACTTTAGAAATCTGAAACCGCCTTAAACTCGCAGTCGTTTTCATTCTAGACCGTGCATTAGCCAAGACTAGCGACAGCAAACCGGGGTAACTCTGGCCAAACGGACCGGCGAAGCACCTTACCGAACATGGTTTTAAATAATCGCTTTCTCGTTTATCGGTTCATTACGCTCGATTCGTTCGAAATTAAACAGCGATAAGTCGAGCGAGCGGTACTCTCCATAGGTAATTAACTCCGCGGTTCCGCGGCCCAAGGCTGGAGATTGCTGCAATCCATGTCCGGAAAATCCATTGACGAAAATAAAATTGGATACTTTTGTATGCGGCCCTAATATCGCATTCTGATCGAGTCTATTAAAGGCGTAATGCCCGACCCAAGAATTCACCAGTTTGATCGCCTCGAACTGCGGAACTCGATTAGCTAAGACCGGCCAAACCTTGTTTTGCCAAATCTCGTGATCCGGTTCAAAATCGTCATAGTCAACTACCGGATCAACATCGGGCGGACAGCCTGCTAAATAATAAGCACCGTCGGTGCGCATATGCACACCACTCGGATCAATCGTCAATGGCAGATTTTGATCGAGCGGTTGCTCGGCATCAAAAACAAACGTGTAGCGCTTGCGGGGTTCGACCGGAAGTTCGATACCCGCCATTCGCGAGGTAAGAGCGGCTCTCGGCCCCGAAGCGTTAACCACCGTACCACAGTGGATCACTTCGCCAGTTTTTAGGGTGACGTTCTCAACTTTGCTGCCCGCATCGTTGAGGTCCATAGCGACCACCTCATTGCTGACCACTTCGACCCCTTTTTCTTTGCCCGAGCGACGCCACCATTCGAACAGCGTGCCACCATCAAAGTAGCCCTCGTCGACGAGGTTATGGTTGGCCCCAACAATATCATCCAGCTGGTAAAACGGATAGTCTTGCTTAATTTCTTCCGCGGTCATAAACCGTGTACCAGCGCCACAAGCCGCCTGGGTTACCTGGACTTCGCGCAACAACTCGGCAAAGGATTGATTGTCGGCAAGATACATATAACCAAAACTTTGAATCGGTAAATTTGGAACGCGCGGATCATCCCCCATGAAATGCTGCAAATTTTTTAAGAACTCAGCACCAAACTGAGAAATTCTGACATTCAACTCGCGTGAAAACTGTTGGCGTATGCAGCTATTGGTGTGCGTCGTCGAGCAAAATTGATAACTAAGGTCGCGCTCAACCACCAATATCGATCCATCAAAATCAGGATTATCGGCCAAAAACCAAGAGACTGACGAGCCGTACATCGCGCCACCCACAATGACCACATCATAGTGAGATAGCTTGGGTTTATCGGCATCCATTTTCTGACCACTCACCCTGCCTCTCCTCGAGCTACCGCCTGATCGATTTCATCGATAGTCGCCTCGTCAAGACCGTAAATGTCTCGAGCCACCGTGGCGGATATGTAACCGCGAGCGAGGTCTTGCCGAACCAATTGGGGATCTCGCAGGTGTGGCGAGCCGTAACCCGCACCACCTGGAAAAGCCAACATAACGCGTTTTCCCTCGGGCACAAATTGCTTACCCTTACCACGCATCACCTGACCATCATCCCGCTCGATGGTAGTTGACGCCCCATTGTGCCCGCCTTTTCGGCCACGCGCCGGGTGCTCAACTCGATCGAACATTGCGGAAAAATCAAACTCATGCCCACGCACCGCACCGACCTCCATATACTGCCCTAGGCCGCCTCTATATTGACCTGCACCACCGCTGTCAGGCCGTAACTCCTTGCGCCAAATGATGATTGGGCCAGTGTGCTCAGTAGCTTCAACTGGCATCGTCATAACCCCAGACGGGAAGGCAGTCGCATTCATCCCATCCGCTTGCGGCCTCGCCCCCGAACCACCTGAGTTGAAGGTCAGCACCTCGGCACGAACCGCATCAGCAGGCGGCTCTACATCGGTTTGCGGGCGCAACGAGACCTGAAAGTTGCATAGCGTTCCAGCGCCCTCGGCGGGCACTGTATCGGGCAAAATTTTATCCAGCGCGTCGAACACCGTATCCGGAATCATGTGCCCAATCACGTGCCTAAGCGCGACCGGTGCCGGATGCACCGCATTAACAATCGAATTTTCTGGCGCGGTTATTACAAACGGTTCGAGCGAGGCGGCATTGTTCGGAATATCTGGCGCAATCGCGCATTTTAACGCGTAACAGGCATAGGCCTTGGTATAAACCATCGGCACATTAATCCCTTTTGGGTCGAGCCCTGAGGTGCCGTCAAAATCACAGCTGATCCGATCGCCTTCAAAGGCGATGCTCACCTTGAGGTCGACTGGATAACTGAAGCCATCGATGCGCATTGAACCACTCGCGGTCGCTGCTGGTAGAGCCGCAATCCGCTCCAATGTCGCGCGACGTGAGTTCTCAAGAATAAAGCTAGAGATACTGTCTAGATTCTCTAAATTGAACTCGCGCATCATCTCAATTAAGCGACGATGGCCAATCTCATTGCAGGTGGCCAGAGCGTAAAAATCTCCGATCGCTTGATCGGGTTCACGCACATTACCGCGAACGATACTGATCAAGGTTTGATCCACCTCGCCGCGGCGCGCAAATTTCATGATCGGTATATACAGGCCTTCTTCATAAATCGAGTTCGCATCCGCACCGAATCCGCGACCGCCAATGTCTACTATGTGCGCGGTGCAACCAAAAAATCCGACTAACTTACCCTGATAAAAAGAGGGGCTAACCACCGTGATGTCGTGCAAGTGCCCGGTGCCTTCCCAGGGGTCATTGGTAATATACACATCACCCTCATCCATGCTTTCATATCCGATTCGTCGAATGAAATGAGCAATCGAGTCGGCCATCGCATTGACATGCCCCGGCGTCCCTGTCACCGCTTGCGCTAGCATTAACCCCTGCTGGTTATAAACCCCTGCCGATAAATCACCCGCCTCGCGCACCGAGGTTGAAAATGCGGTGCGAATCAAAGCCTGTGCCTGCTCCTCAACCACAGAAATCAGCCGATTCCACATCACTTGATTGGCGACCACAGAAGTGTGCGCGGTGGTTTTCGTCGCCTCGTGTCGCTGCACGATGTCGATGCAACCATCTATCTGACGCAGTGCTTGCCGACCTTGCGGCAATATAATGGTGGTTTCATCCTCAGTGATCACCGCTGGCCCAGAAATCATATCTCCAGCTCGCAAAGCTTCACGCGAAACTAACCCGGCATCGACTTGGCAACCCAAAGCTGGGTCGTAAATCGGCCGATGAGCGTCGGCTCGAATCGGATTGTCTGCCGTTAACAAATCGATTGGCTTTACTGCTTCGGCGCGAGTCGAAGCATTCACCGACCAAACCGTAATCTCGATATCCATGCCTGCGACGGCGCGCCCAAAAAGACCGATGTAACTCTCTTCAAAATGTTTCTGGAAGGTCGCCACATCGGGCTGCTCAGCCTGGCTCGCAGGAAGCACGATCGGTATTTCCTCGCCTTGACCCGAATAGCGCATATAGGCTTTGTACTCCGCCACAATAGTGGCGTCGGCATCACAGGCGCGAACAAACTCTGTCGCTTCTGCCTTCAATTCAGCTAACAATGCTCGAACCTTATCCGGATCAAACTCCGCCAGTCGCATGTATAGGCTACGATTGGCTTCAAAACTGAAGGGCGCTCGAAGAAAGCCGATGGCCGAACCAACCCCCGCGCCGGGCGGCACCAGTAAACGGTTGATTCCAAGCTTTTCGCAGAGTCGGGACGCATGCAATGGTGCCGCTCCGCCAAAAGCGATCATCGTGAATTCAGTTAAGTCTTCACCATTTTCAACCGCATGCACCCGCGCCGCGTTGGCCATATTTTCATCAACCACTTCCGATAAACCGTAAGCGGCTGTCTCGGCATCCATTGATAGGGGCTTACCGAGCGCATTGGCAATCGCTTTTTTCGAGTTTTTCAAGCTCAACAGTATCGAACCACCCGCAAAGTTTTCGGCATCGAGACGCCCAAGGAGCAAATCAGCATCGGTCACTGCGGGGCGAACGCCACCGCGGTCATAACAGGCAGGCCCCGGTTCGGAACCCGCTGATTCCGGCCCGACTCTGATCTGCTGCATGGCGTCAAGCTGCGCCAAAGACCCGCCGCCAGCGCCAATTTCGACCATATCAATCACCGGAATTGAAATTGGCATGCCGGACCCTTTTTTGAAGCGATAAGTTCGCGCCACTTCAAACACTCGGCTGGTTTTTGGGGTTTGATTTTTAATCAAACATATTTTTGCAGTAGTGCCGCCCATATCAAAAGACAGCACCTTGTCTAAACCATAGCGAGCGGCAATATGCGCGGCGAAAACAGCCCCCCCTGCCGGCCCGGATTCAACCAAACGAACCGGAAACTCGGAGGCACTCTCGATCGAAATAATGCCCCCGCCAGAGTGCATAAGGAATATCGAACATCGGGCGCCTTGTTTGGCTAACTCACCCTCAAGCCGGTCGAGATAGCTTTTCATCATCGGTTTGATGTAAGCATTGGCGACGACCGTGTTGAATCGCTCATATTCTCGCATTTGTGGCGAGACCTCGGAGGAAATCGAAATCGAGACATTCGGTAATTTCTCAGCGAGTCGCTGGCGCACCCTTTGCTCGTGGCTGCCATTGAGGTAGGAATGGATCATTCCAATCGCAACGCTCTCAAAGCCCGCGGCCGCAATTCGATCTACCAGCGACTCGACTTCTGCGTCTTCCAACGGAATCAATATTTCGCCGCTGGCACTGACACGTTCGCGCAAGGTAAACCGCTGTTGCCGCGGTAACAGCGGTTCGGGTAAGGTTAGATTGAGGTCATATTGTTCAAAGCGCGACTCACTGCGCATCTCGATCACATCTCGAAACCCTTCGGTGGTGATCAACGCGGTCTTCGCGCCGCGTCGCTCAATCAGTGCATTAGTGGCAAGCGTAGTGCCATGAATCATCTGATCGATTTCCGACATTTCAATCTTGGCCTGTGCGCAGACCTGCTGCATTCCCTCGATAATCGCATCTTCGGGCGCGGCATAAGTGGTTAGGATCTTGCTGGAAAACTGTTGGTCTCCAACCTCAAGAACAATATCGGTGAAGGTTCCGCCGATATCTACACCCACACGGATTGATGATCGATGCATATGCCAATAGCCCGTTAAATTTTAATTGGTTGAAGCACCCAGTTTAAAACGAGGCTTCAATAAAAAGCCAACAATAACGTTCATCGAATCCTGTGCATTCTAATTTGCCCAGGCGTTAGGG
>CBDTWQ010000104.1:0-6296 GCA_965364115.1 uncultured Gammaproteobacteria bacterium
TTCGAATATGATTGGGAGTTGAGCAAAAGCCCAGCTGGCGCGCACCAATGGGTGCCTAAAAACGGCGCTGGCGAGAGAACGGTGCCTGACGCCCACGATGCTAACAAACGCCACGCACCTGCCATGTTGACGACCGACTTATCACTCCGGTTTGACCCCGCTTACGAGAAGATTTCGCGCCGCTTTTATCAGAATCCGACTGAATTCGCGGATGCATTTGCACGCGCTTGGTTCAAGTTGACCCATCGTGACATGGGCCCGAAAGCACGCTATCTAGGCCCCGAAGTTCCTGCTGAAGATTTCGTTTGGCAAGATCCGATTCCAGCCGTCAACCATGACTTGATTACCGCAGACGACATCGCGCTGCTGAAGCAACAAATCTTGGATTCAAGCTTGACTATTTCAGCACTGGTCTCAGCTGCCTGGGGATCGGCTTCAAGTTTTCGCGCCTCTGACATGCGCGGTGGCGCGAACGGTGGTCGAATTCGTCTTGCGCCGCAGAAGGATTGGGAAGTCAACCAACCAAAGCAGCTGGTAGATGTGTTGCAAACACTGGAACGAATCAGAAGCGAGTTTAGCAAACCTGTCTCATTAGCCGACCTAATTGTCTTGGGAGGCTCTGCGGCGATCGAGCAAGCAGCAGAAACGGCCGGCCACAAAACCGTTGTCTCCTTTACCCCGGGGCGCACCGATGCCACAGAAGAACAAACCGACCCCGCATCGGTGGCGGTTTTAGAGCCCGTTGCTGATGGCTTTCGCAACTACCTGAAAGGTCGTTTTAGTGTGCCTGCCGAGGCATTGCTGATTGATCGAGCACAGCTCCTGCGCTTAACACCGGTTGAAATGACTGCATTAGTTGGCGGGTTGCGCGTACTTAACACTAACTACGACCAATCATCTCAGGGTGTCTTCACGACGCGACCAGGAACGCTAAGCAATGACTTTTTCGTCAATCTGCTCGATATGAGCACTCGGTGGGAAAAATCCCAGAATGACGAAGACGAGTTCACCGGAAAAGATCGCTCTACTGGCGCATTGAAGTGGACCGCCACTCGAGTCGACCTTGCGTTTGGATCAAACTCGGAGTTACGCGCTTTGGCCGAGGTTTATGCCAGTGCAGATGGTGAGTCAATACTCATCAGTGATTTTGCTGCCGCGTGGAGCAAGGTGATGCTTTTGGACCGCTTTGAGCTAGCTTAAACGATCAACAAAAACACCATCAACAAGACATCAGCGCCGGGAATGGAATTGTCCACTCCCGGCATTGATGGGCATTGTGTCGAGTGTCTGATCCAATCCTGACTATGTTGCACACTGGCAAAATGGTCTAAGCGCACCAACCATTCGTATTCCTCAAATGAATCAACAATTTAGAACTGGTTATGAGTGAGCCACCTCAAAACATCCTTGTTATCGGGGGCAGTGGGGGCCTCGGTGAAGCCATGGTCCGCCAATTGCTACTGCATTTCCCGGTCGCCAATGTGTTCGCAACGCACCACCGCAGCGAACCCCCTTTTCAGCAAGAGCGACTCCATTGGCAACCGCTCGATCTTCTCGATCCCAAAGCGATTGAAAACTGGGCGGCAGAATTTGAAACTGTTGACTGGCTGGTTAATTGCGCGGGCTATTTGCACGGTGACAAGGGCGGTCCAGAGAAGAATATCGCCGCAATCGATTCAAACTTTTTTCTGCATAATATTCAGATCAACACGCTGCCTACGCTGCTGCTGGCAAAATATTTTGCACGGTCGATGAAAAACAGCCCCGCTGCGGTGTTGGCAACGATCTCCGCTAAGGTCGGCAGCATTGAAGACAATCGCCTCGGCGGCTGGTATAGCTATCGGATTGCCAAGGCCGCACTGAACATGGCGTTAAAAACCCTCAGCATCGAGTGGAAACACAGCCATCCAAGAGGGTGTGTGGCTGCGTTGCATCCGGGCACTAACGACACGGCGCTATCAAAACCATTTCAAGCACGAGTCGCGCCCGATGATTTATTTCAACCTGACTACACTGCGACCATGTTGATAAAACTCTTATCACAGCTCAACGCCAGCCAGTCCGGTCATTTCTGGGCCTGGGATGGTGAGTTGCTAACTTGGTAAATCAATTATCATGCGAGACACTATGATGAAAACACTCCTCACCACCGCGCCATTCTGGTTGGCGTTGAGCAGCGGCAATGTGAATGCTGACTGTCAACCACCACTCGAATTCGAAGCCAGCAAACTGCACTCGGAGGAAAGCATCCAGTTCTGTAGCCATTTTTCGAACAAGGTCTTACTCGTGGTCAACACGGCAAGTCACTGTGGTTTTACGTCACAGTTCAAGGGTCTCGAAACGCTTTATCAAAAATATCGTGATCAGGGATTGGAGATCGTTGGCTTTCCGTCAAACGACTTTCTCCAGGAAGCCGGCAATGAAGAAAAAACAGCCAACGTCTGCTACCTCAATTATGGCGTCACTTTCACCATGATCTCACCCAGTTCAGTACGTGGCCCGAATGCCAACTCGCTGTTCAAATGGCTAGCGTCAGAGACCGGTAGTGCGCCGCGGTGGAATTTCAACAAGTACCTAGTGCAGCGTGATGCCAAGTCGGTCAAGCACTATGGCGCAATGACCAAACCGCTTAAAAGCCAGTTGGAACAAGATTTGATCGAGGCTCTTGCGCTAAAACCATGAAGTCGGCGTCCACACTGATCATATTGCTAGGTTATGCCGGTTTGATTCCGTTCGTGCTGCCGGCAGGAATGCTGATGTTCAGTGCTAGTTATTCAGCAGAATTGACTCAAATTACCAACGTTTATGCCTTGGCGATCATTTGCTTCCTTTGCGGCAGTTGGTGGGGGCTAGCGTTGCCACTTTCGAAAAATCTGGCCTTGTTGTTGAGCAACGCTTATTTTCTAGTCGCATTCTTCAGTTTTATTTTCGCACCTCAATGGTGGTCATTAATTGCTGCCATTTTGCTCATGGGCCTTCTCCTAGTTGAGCAAAAAAGGGGGGGGGGTTCTTCCAGCATTTTCTTCGCAGTATCGAAACCTACGCTTGACCTTAACTTTAGTCGCTAGCATATCGATGGCGCTCACTCATTTGGCTCGGTGAGTCGATTTTACATTGGGGTGATCCTGCCCAATGTTTGCAACGTAACACTTTTGATATTAACCGATGAATTCGCTAATGACTCCCGCGACTAAACTTCACGCTGCTAACAAAATCCTGACTGTTAGCGAGGCCACCATTCATATTTGCAATCTACGATTGCGCACCTTTATTGGTTTCAACCCTGAAGAGAAAGCGAAACAGCAAGACGTCATCATCAACCTCGAGATTCGATATCGGGCCGACCCGGTGCTTTCCACTGATGAAGCCGACGATGCGCTTGATTACAAGTGCATCACTAAACAGTTGATACAGCACATTGAATCTGGCCGTTTTCATCTGCTGGAAAAATTGGCAGCCGATTTACTCGCGATCGCGACTAAATCAGAACGAGTTAGCTTTGCCAAGGTTACTGTCGATAAGCCACACGCGTTACGCTTTGCAGACTCCGTTTCAGTCACTCTCAGCGCATCACGAAGCTAACATAAGGAAATCCCATGAGTACCCATGTTGCATGCTCGCCTATCGAGATTGTCTCCCCATTTTCAGCAGAAGCCACCGCCGTGCGTGAAGCCCTCAGCGCCAAGGGGCTAGAGACGCCTTTGATTCCTCAAAGGATTGATCGAAACGAGAAATATGAACGGATCAAACAGGCCTTCACTGAAATCACTCAAACCCTGGGTCTAGACCTCAGTGACGACAGCCTGATTGAGACACCTCATCGAATCGCAAAGATGTATGTCGATGAAATTTTCGCGGGCTTAGATTATGCCAATTTTCCGAAGATCACCTTGATCGACAACAAGATGGGCATTGAGGAGATGGTCAAGATCAGCGATATCGGCCTGACAAGCACTTGTGAGCATCATTTCGTCACCATCGATGGCACCGCCAAGGTGGCCTACATTCCAAAAAATAAGATTATTGGTTTATCAAAGATCAATCGCATCGTGCATTTCTTTGCGCAACGCCCACAGGTGCAAGAGCGCCTTACCCGACAGGTCTTAATCGCTTTGCAAACCCTACTACAAACCGACAACGTCGCGGTCAGCATTGATGCCGTTCATTACTGCGTGAAGTCGCGCGGCGTGAAAGACACCAATTCGCATACCCAAACCATGGCCCTTGGAGGCGTGTTCAGGGACAAGTACCAAACTCGTGCCGAATTTTTAACCTGATCGGGGGGATCGATGTCATCAACCGTCGACCCGCAAGAGGTTCAATACTACGAACAGCTGGCTGAACAATGGTGGGACGAGGCCGGCAAATTCTGGCCTTTGCACCGACTTAACCGTTTGCGCAGTGCTTATTTGAAACAACTCATCTGTGCGCATTTTAATCGTGACCCATCGCTAGAGCAGCCTTTAAGCGGGCTTGCGATGGTCGACATCGGCTGCGGTGGCGGAATTTTGTCTGAATCGATGGCGACTCTCGGAGCGTCAGTCACTGGTATCGACGTGGTCGCTAAAAGTCTGCAGGTCGCGAAACGTCACGCCGAAAGCCAATCATTGAAGATCGACTATCTCGAATCAACCGCCGCGGAAATGGCTAACAGCGGTCTTCAGTTTGACGTGGTGTTGAACATGGAAGTGGTTGAACATGTGCTGGAGTTGCCCGAATTTATTCGAGATTGCGCTCAGTTGCTAAAACCCGAAGGTATTTTTTTCGTCGCCACAATAAATCGCAACCTGATGTCTTGGATTGTCGCCATAGTCGGCGCTGAATATATACTGGGTTGGTTGCCGCGAGGCACCCATCGCTGGTCTAAATTCGTTCGCCCCGACGAACTGACCGCACTGCTAGCCACCTCTGGCCTGCGAGTGAACCGCAGCAGCGGCGTGCGGATTAACCCTTTAAACAAACGCTTTTCATTGTGCAACAGCCTGCGAGTGAACTATATGCTCGCCGCGTCTTCAAACTCGTCGTTTAACAGACTCAGTTCGTGAATACTTTCATCTGCGATTCCGATATCGAACATTATCGGCGAGGGGTTGTCCTTTGCGCGTTGGACACATCGTGAACAGCCCGAATAGCTAAACGATCCCCTATTGCAACCTGTCTACTAAGCTGTCATTTTCTGTTCATATTTGATTGCCCTAGTGAATTGAGGCACAGTAATGATTATAATTGTTGTCGCATTCGCACCGCTGATATCACCCTCGAACTTTGCTTCAGACTTCAAATGGGATGATGGCTCAAAGAGACATCTAGACCCCTCTTGGCACCCGCTAAGCCAGAGCGTCCGACCTTGAATATTCTGCTCGATCTCGACGGCACCTTGACTGACCCGGCGCCCGGCTTCATCAACAGCCTTCATTACGCCTTTGAAACTCTCGATATTGTGCTGCCATCAGATGCGCAACTAGCAACACATATCGGGCCACCACTAGAGCAAACCATCGATCATTTATTAGGCCCATCAAAGGCATCACTGCGCGACACGATGATCATGCGATATCGACAACGCTACTCGACCCAAGGACTATTCGAAAACTCGGTCTATGCCGGCGTTGATGAGTCACTCGAAGCCCTCAAACGCAACGGTTCGAGGTTATTCCTAGCCACCGCCAAACCTCGAGTGATCGCCACTCAAATTTTGCAACACTTCGAATTAGCGCCCTATTTCTCCGGCATCTACGGCAGCGAATTTGACGGCACGCGATCATACAAGGCAGATCTGCTGCAATTTCTAATGCAGCAGGAAACGCTTCGGCCTGAAGAATGCGTGATGGTTGGCGACCGCGGGCATGACATGATTGCCGCAATCAAGAACCAAGTCGCTGCCGTTGGCGTGCTTTGGGGTTACGGCTCAAGGCAAGAATTAACCCTTGCTGGTGCCAAACGCTTGCTCGACAACCCTACAGAGTTAACCACCCTGGTTAAACTAATGAGTCTCGACCCATGAAGCCTAACCCGGCACAGTTGCAGGCTGGGTAAGTCTGACCTTGCCAGCTCTATCCGGCTCCCAGCTTTAAATCACTCGAGTAAAAATGTTGCGGCGGCAGCACTTGCGATCAATCCTTTGGCGTAAGATACTCAGGCTCGATTAAATTACCCTTTGTTTACCACTTGCCAAACCTCGCCAATCACTGCCTCAAATGAAAATTATTTATCACGCCAGCGATATTACTGAAGCCGAAATCGTTAAAGGCATGCTGTTAGCCAACGGCTTGCAGGCCGAGGTCAGTGGTTATTAT
>CBDTWQ010000105.1:0-6288 GCA_965364115.1 uncultured Gammaproteobacteria bacterium
TGACGGTGTATTCGGAGACTAATCGATGAAATGTTTGAAACAGCAGTCTGGCTTCACTTTGATAGAACTCATGATCACAGTGGCAATTATCGGTATCCTCGTTGGCATTGCTTATCCGTCTTATACCAACCATGTGCTGAAGTCACGTCGCACCGAAGCAAAGGCGATTCTGCTGGAAGTTGCTGCAGCGCAAGAGAGCTTTTTTGCTCAGCAAAACACCTACACCACAGATTTGGGTACGGCTTCTGGATTAAATTTTTTGACCAAATATGACGGTAACAGCGGCACCCTAATTTATTCGGAGAACGACTACTACAAGGTTACAGTTCATACGTGCATCAATCCAAGCGCTGAACTTGATAGCTGCTATCGGTTAGTCGCAACTGCGAATCAAGCAACCTCTCAGAAATCTGACACAGAATGTGGTTTCTTGGAATTCGATGGGCGCGGTCGAAAAACAAACACGGGCCGCGATGGCAAAATGGCATGCTGGAATTAGGAAAGCCTGTGCTGATCGAGAAGACATCAACCAACCGGTTTTTAAAACTGTTGGTTAATGTATAGATTTCATAGAAATCGGGAGTTGCTGCAAATATTTATTTACCAATTTAACCCTAGAAAGAACCACCAAACCGCTCTAAGCACAAACTAGCAAAGCGCATCACCACTGGATCACAGTCAGCATCCATCGAATTCCAAGAAACCAAAAACTAGCGATTCAAATTTCACCACCCAATCATCAGTAAACGCTAGAAAGATCGCTGCATTCAACCTTACCAACCCCCAACAGGTTCGCTTTTTAGCTGGCTCTAGTGCTAGGGATGTCATAGCATGTGGCGGCCAAATCCCGTCGCAAATTAACCCCTGCGGCTGAGCAAAACCCAACTTTGGACAGCATAAGAAATTGATCACTGAAACCGCCATCGTCGCTTTAGCGACTTTCTTTGCGACCATCGGCCCTATCGACATTGCGGCGATGTTTGCTGCTTTGACCGCCAACCTGAGCGACCGCGAAAAAAGACGGGTGGCGTTCAGGGGCTGCGCGATCGGCGCCGGCATTCTGCTGGCCTTTGCGCTGATCGGCGAACTTTTGTTGGCCCGGCTGGGCATCTCGCTAGCCGCGTTGCGGGCGGCGGGCGGCATTCTTTTGCTGCTGATTGGGATTGATATGGTGTTTGCTCGATCTTCCGGTGGCACTTCGACCACCGACGACGAAGCCGAAGAAGCGATCTCGAAACCAGATATTTCGGTTTTCCCGTTGGCAACGCCGTTGATCGCAGGCCCTGGCGCCATGGGTGCGGCTATTCTTTTAATGGCAGATCAGCAGGGCAACACCGCTGGCCAGGCAGTTATTATTGGATGCATACTGACGATAGTCTTACTAACCTTGATTTGTTTATTGTTGGCCGGCCAGATACAGCGCCTGCTGGGAGTCACCGGAATGCATGTGATCAGCCGCGTGATGGGGGTGTTGCTAACCGCCTTGGCGGTTCAATTTCTCTTCGATGGAATCAAACAAAGCGGTTTGCTGTCTGTTTAATTCCGAAAACCATTCTCGCCCTACTGACTTGCCTAACTTTATTGGCCTAACTTTATTGGCCTGATTTAAGCAGGCTGGTTTCATTCCACCGAGCTAATAGGACCAATCTGAACACTTGTTTATTTACAAGCACCGTCAATTTTATATAATCACCCCTGCTATTAATTTAGCGACATTCTCGGGGCGGGGCGCAATTCCCCACCGGCGGTAAATATGACTGTTGTTTCGTCCATATAAGCCCGCGAGCGCTTTTGTCAGCAAAAGGTCAGCAGATTCGGTGAAACTCCGAAGCCGACGGTTAAAGTCCGGAGGATAGAGAATGGGAAGTTTAGGGCGCGAATTCTTAGGCGCGCTCGAACCCCATCGCCCTGACCCGCTTTCACAAGTTGCAAAGGCACGATCATGGTTCCATCCAGTCATCAAGAATCAGAAGCCAACCGGTTCGCTCAAGCAGACCTTAAAATCGCTTATATTGAGGCCGGATGGCATCCATCAATCGTCTCACAATCCTTCACCGCTTTCGAGCAGGAATTCAACCAGCAAGACCTGTCAAAGGTTCAGATTGAGCGCTTTGAAGTGCCCGGCAGCCTGGAAATTCCGCTGCTCGCAAAGCAACTCGCTAAAACACAGCAATATGCGATTATCGTAGCCTGCGGCTTGATCGTCGACGGTGGCATTTATCGACACGATTTCGTCGCCAGCACGGTGCTCGATGCGATGATGCAAATTCAGCTCGAAACCGAGGTGCCAATTCTATCGGTGGTGCTGACGCCTCATCAATTTCAAGAGACTGACGCTCACATCAGTTTCTTCAAGGAACATTTCAAAATTAAGGGCACGGAAGCCGCCAAAGCTTGCCTGCAAACGTTGGAGAACCTAAACAAGCTAAAGGCCATCGCCACCCGCTAGTTCAACCGCGAAGTGCCCTGCGTTCAAAAACGATTCGACCTTGCGGGATCTAAAAAATATTAATTACTGATAAAAACATCGGCTACTGATAACCGTCGCTCAAGGTTTGCAGAAACGCGACCAGATCTTGCACTTCGCTCGAACTTAAACCGAGATTACCGATGTTGCCGCCATTATCGACGTTCTGTGCGACTTCGGCTGGTATCCCATCAAGATCCCGACGGTTATAAAAATCAATCACCTCTTCGAGACTATCGAACACACCGTTGTGCATATAGGGCCCAGTCAATGCAACATTGCGCAAGGTTGGTGTGCGAAATTTGCCATTTTGGCGGGCCTCATTGACGACGGCACCTAGCCCAAGGTCAACGAAATTCAAACCATCAGGATTCCAGTTCACCGGCATTGTCAGGAAAGGATTATTGGGATTGGATGGAACACCGATATTTTGAAACTCGAAATTACTGAAAACTTCGGGCAAATTTCGATCTGTGCGGTGGCATCGGTCACAATTTGCGCGCCCATTGAACAGATTTCGACCATTCTGCTCGGCCACAGTGAAAACATCATCGCCCGCTTCGACCGCATCGAATTTAGAACTGAACGGCGATAGTTCGCTGCTGCGTTCAAATTCAGCGATAGCACTGGCCATTTGCTCGTAGGCCAGTTCAACATCATCGAATGCCGCGACACCAAATAAGGTTTCGAAATCGGTCGCATAATCAGCATTGCGAATGCTGCCTATGACGGCCGCCTTGTCTGACATATTCATTTCTAGCGGATTCAAAAATGGACCTTGCGCTTGTAATTCTAGGGTGCTGGCTCGGCCATCTAAAAATTGACCGCCCCGATAGTGGCCACCGGCACCCACCATGACAAAGCTAAATTCAGGGATCAAAGCGGCGTAACTGGCAGTGGGTGCATTGCGAGCACCAAATCGGCTCAAAACCGCGCCTTCCGATACGGGAAAATGTGATTCCGGGTCAGCAAAGCCCGCCACCGGAAGGTGGCAACTGGCGCAGGATTGTCCCACTGGATTGGATAAATTCTGATCAAAATAAATTTGCCGACCTAGCTCGGCGATACTCGACAGGGGTACGCCAGCACCAATGACGCCGTCGTCAGAGCTGCTTGAACCACATCCGCTTAATAAGGCCACGCTGAATAGGGCCAGTAATGAAACCCTGTTCAGCTGCATCCAGTTAACAAAACCCTGCCAGAGGCAAAGATCTCTTTGATAGACGGACGAAGCACTCATTTGACCCAGCGTGATCCACTGAATCACTCGTTCGCCTGGATGTTCTGCTTATCTTGCTGCTTATTTTGCTGCCTATCTTGACGGCGCTGCTTGCGCTGCTGATGCATCATCTTTTCAAATTGATAGAGCTGCTCGTAACTTAAGACATTCAACAGTTCATCACGATGCTGCTGGCGAATTTCATAACCGCCACCTCGCTGCTTTTGTTGTTCTTTTCGGTTCTCTTTTCGCCGCGCGCGCTTTTCAGCCCAATGCTGTGACAACAGTTGCTGTAATTTCTCCGTTTGTGGTGCATCGAGTTGCAGCTGAGTGGCTATCGCCGACAAGTCGGGCGATTTATCGGCTTCAGATTGTGCCGCCGAGACCGACAAACTGATCAGCAGGCTCGTTAAAAAAATTAATAGGGTTGGTTTCATTGAATACTCCAGATCGGGTTAACGACTTAAAGTATCGGAAACTATGTTGCAAAAATAATGCAAACAATGTGAAAGTTAAGACTCGAACTTATAGCCAACCCCATAAACCGAGTGAATCGGGTCATTCTCAAGCTCAAGCGTGATCAGCTTCTGGCGAAGTTTCTTGATATGACTATCGATGGTGCGATCAGTAACCACCCGATAGTCGTCATAGATTGAAGACTTTAACTGCGCTCTCGAATAAATTCGCCCAGGATTGGCAATCAAAATTTCAAATAACTTAAATTCCACTAAGGTCAGTTCAACTAACCCAGCCCCTACCGAAACCCTCAGTGAACTCGCATCAATTTTGATTTCGGTCGAGCTTAGAGGGTGATTCGATTTTTCGACTCGGCGCAGAATCACTCGAATCCGCGCTATCACTTCACGCGGGCTGAATGGTTTGCAGATGTAATCATCCGCACCGAACCCCAGACCTAACAAACGATCGATCTCTTCGACTCTAGCGGTGATCATAATCACCGGAACTTCAGAGACCTTTCGAATGCTTTGGCAAATACTGAAACCATCGGCACCCGGCAACATTAAGTCGAGCAAGACGACACGGGCGCGGTGTTTAGCAAGCCATGCGAGCGCTTCATCACCATCATGCAGCATGACTGCGGGCAGGCCCGCATCTTCGCAATAATCGCGCAATAATTCGGCAATTTTGATTTCATCTTCAACAATCAGAATGGGGTCAGTCATCTATTCGCATCAATTATTCAATTCGCCAATGGCAATGTCACGACTATCGCAACGCCGCCTAGCGCAGCGTGTCGAGCTTCGATTCGACCGTCCATCGCTTCGACGATGTTGCGGCAAATCGCAAGCCCTAGCCCAGACCCGCCTGCATTGCGATTGCGCGAAGCATCGACGCGATATAATCGGTCAAACATTAGATCGAGATCCGCGTCGCTGACGCCTGGCGTCGAGTCTTGCCACTCGATGCGCGCCTGCTCACCTTCTCGGCTTAAAGAGACGCGAATTTTACCGGGAACCTCCGTATAAAACCGACTATTGGCCGCTAGGTTGGTAAACAGCTGTTGCAGTCGTTGTGGGTCAGCAAAGGCAGAATATTGCGCCTCCATCGCTTCAAATTCGATCGTCAGAGCCTCATTGGGATGCAACCGATTTTGTTGTTCAACTAGGTTTCGCAGCAGGTCCACCAGATCCACCTGCTGGTTTTGATAACTCAGCGCGCCAACATCGGATAACGACAGTTCATGCAGGTCATCTACCAGACGCGACAATCGCAGGGTTTCCTGATGCAAGGATTGGATTGCTTGAGAGTCGATTTGCCGCACACCGTCAAGAATCGCCTCGATTTCACCTTGCAGCACGGCGATCGGGGTTCGCAACTCATGGGCAATATCGGCAACCCAGCGCTGTCGTGCTTTCAAGTTTTGAGACATGGTTTCGGCAAGCCGATTGAAGTCGACCTGTAAACTAGCAATCTCGTCATTTCCGGTATGTTTTGATCGAACCTCGAAATTTCCTGATGCCAGTTGATGAAAAGCGTTGCGTAAATTTTCAATCGGCCGCACAAAAACAGCCGCAAAGGGAATCGCAATTAACCCGGTAATAAACAACATCGCCAGCATTAGCCAGGCCAACGTGCTCTGCACCCGATCGGCAAACAGCCTATCAAGACCCATATCAATATTCACTCGTCGAACAAAACCAAGCTGACCGACACTCATATCATCGACTTCGATTGGAACCCAATAAGCTTTCGCCGCACGTCCGGAACCACCTATGATTAATTGACCCCTTTGATCCTTGAGTAAAAGTTTTGGAGTAACGGCGAGCAAGTCTCGAGACTCTTTGGGTGGCGGTGCAGCCGATTTAAATTCTCGATTCCGACGCGGTCTTTCAGGGCGCCCTATATGTTTATCCATCAAATCACGCCAGATTCGCCTGCGTTGTTTCACCCAATGCCAGTTACCCTGCTGCTGATACAGCAGCGATAACTCCTGCACTAAAGGTTGCAGCCGATCGGCTTCACTGCGATCGAGGTAATCACGAAAACTGGTGCTGAAAATCCAGCTCGCAGAAAGGTAGACGGCCACCAACAATAAACCATTGGCGGCAAGGATTACGAGAAACAACTTATATCGAATTTT
>CBDTWQ010000106.1:0-6284 GCA_965364115.1 uncultured Gammaproteobacteria bacterium
GCCATCATCATTGATCAGAATGTTGCTCGGTTTCAAATCACGATGAATCACTTCTTGTTCATGTGCAGCAGCCATGCCGCTGCTAATTTGATCGAGAATCTTGAGCCCGTCGGTGATGTCAAAGCATTTTCGCTCGCTGAGAATCGCTTCTAGCCCTCGACTTTTGAAATATTCCATTGAAATCGCGTTCAAACCATCTTTCAACAACAGGTCATGCACTCGAATGACGTTTCGATGGCTCACTTTACGGGCATATTTAACTTCCCGCTTAAAACGTTCGGTGGATTGGTCATCGACCGTCAGCTCGTGCAACATGAACTTGATCACCAGCGACTCATCCACCATCTCATCTTCAACCAACATCACGCGGCCCATCATGCCACGGCCGATTTCCTGCTTGATTCGATATCGATCCATCCAAACCGAGTCCGGTTTCAAAATTTCAAGTGAACCCTGTTGCGGTTCTGGTAGTTCAGCTTCTGGCTCAGATATTTCGGCTTCAATCGCAAAATCGACCACGCCTTGTTCTTCCCCAATCACGTTCCCTTCAATCAACGCATCGAGTGAGTAATCTTGTGAAATTTTAGTAATTAACTGACGCGCATAGTCCTGCAACTCACTGGTCAAATCAGGCAAATTCCAAAGCAGATAATCCAACACAGCCTGCGCATGTTTCTCGTCTATGAGTGAATCGATAGTTTCCAGCCCAGCGCGTTGAACGTTGGCCTGTTTGCTTTTTAAAGCGTCAAAAGCGATTTCCATGCCAATCCCAAAACCGAGCTGCTTGACCGCCCGCAACGCCAAAACGAAATCATCGGGATATTGATCGACCAACTTTTTAAGCACCGCAATCGCGCCACGATTTGACGACTTGCCAAGCGAAGAGATCGCTCGCTCGCGTACTTGCCAGTTATCGCTTAGCGCAAACTCTTCGATCTTCTCAAGGTTGGTGTCACCCAACAAATTGATCATCAACTGCTGCGCAATATTTCGAATGTGTTCGTCTTCGTGGGTGGTTAATTTGCGCGCCACAGCAGACAAATTCTTATTGGCGTTTTTTTGCACACTGACAATCGCTTGTTGTTGATTCCAGTCGTCTTCGATTCGTAAGCGTTTAAGAAATTTCTCAAAGTTTTCAGCGTCTGCATGTTTAGCCACAATGCGTGCATAAAAATCATTCAAGGTTGATGATTTAGAGGTCATAAAAGGTGAAAGATGCGACACCAACTTAGGATTGGCATGTTTGCCGATGATGGTGAGAGTCAAGTCCAACTCGACGCCGCTCATGCTAGGCACATATGGCAGCAATATTGATGCGTCGAAACGAGTTTCCACTCGGTCCAATGCCTTGAGCGCCTCCAGCACGACTACCTTGTTTTCATCCTGCAAGAATTTCGACACGATGATCGGAATTTCTGGATCTTTCACCTTGCCATAAAAGTTCAGCAGATTGATCTTAATGGTTGCGCTTTCGACCTTATGCAAACTGCTGTTCACTTTAGACAGGTCTACAACACTGCGCATGTTTTCGAGTAATTTCAGTAACTCAACGCCTAGATCTGGCTCCACCTTAATCGAGTTATTAATAATATCTTCCGCCGCCAGCAAGTGCTTTTGCGACTTTAGGACTTCAAGAAGTTCGATATGAGAAGCCTTCGGATCTCGCAAACGCTGAAATAACTTGGCTGGGTCGATCGTCGCGGTGTGCGACAGAATATCACTCGCTACGACTCGAACGACGGTTTGATCATGCGACAAAACGTCCAAGAAATAATCTTCGGAAAAGCCATCGATCGATTCGCGACAGATGTCCTTCAAAATCTCCCGGTGGGTGCCCTCGGCCTGCGTAATGGTGAGCAGCATTTTGTCGATATTATCGTTAGCCGTCGACTTGATCTTGGCGATCAAATCTAGCGTTTTTCGGTTGCCCAAGTCGTGACACTCAAGAAAATTCTTGAGGGTACGATTGAAAAGTAGTTTGCCCAGTGTCGCCATATTATGCAGGTGCGCCGTACAGCCATTCGGCTGTTATCTCTTATTGTTTAAAAAATCTGCCTAACTCAAGAGTATAGTTGACAATTTTGAAACCAAGTGGCGAATAGCCTAGTTTTCCTACTATCACGACCAGGTCACAAAAAGGCTTTCAGATGGAACTGCCTTTGAGATTTGTGATAACTCAAATCAGCGGCAATTGGGCAGGCGTAGCGGGCCAGACAACCTTCACTATGGCACTCTGCACCGACGTTTTGATTCAAATATCCGGCACAGCGCTCGACATCGTAACCACTGAGGCTCACGGCTTCGGCAGGACAGCTGTTTAGGCAGGGTTGCTCGATGCAGGAAACGCAAGGTGATTCCGCTCGTTGGTTGGTTGGTAGAAGAAGCTGAGAGTCACAGAGCAAGGCGAAGCGATAAGAGTGCCAGAGACCATAATCTGGGTGAATCAAAATGCCCAATGGCGAATGCTGCAAGGCCTCTGCCCGCTGCGCCCATTGCTGAAACGGGTAGTAAGGTGGCCCCTCAAACGGGAAGATCGCCAGGCTCGAATGCGCGGCGCTAATTTCTTGCGCAATTCGACGGCTCCAACGATCCAGCGGATCAGGGCAATTATCCTGAAACTCACTGGATTGGCTGAATATAGGCCAGTAACTCGACCCAATGTTGCCGACTAATGCGATCCTGTTTTTATTTTCCGGAAGCCGATAAGTTTCAATCTCGCGAGCGCTAAGTTGGGTGCTGCCACGCACGTAAAGACCGTGCACCGCCAGACTTTGTGCCAGGCTTTGCGCTAGCTTCACTTGCGCCAATCGCAGGCTGGACCAATCGCAGTCGCGATCACCGTCGATTCGAGAAATAGTTCACCATCAATCTCATCCTGCACATGCACATCTTTGTAATCGAGCGTCACATTAGGTTGGATCGCACCGGCAGTCAGCGCTTTTTCTTCCGCTAGGCTAATCACGATCTCGCGCGCTTGCTGCCGCGCCTCGTCAAGCGAGTCAAAGGTTTGCGGTTGGTCATTGTGAAACAGGCAAAAGATGCCGTGTAGAGGTTGGGTGATGGTCACCTGGGCTCGCTGAATCACGCTTCCCATCACCGCACCATAGGCATTGGCTACATCGCCGTGTTGTGGCAAATGCAGGCCAATTCGCATGTTATCCGCGACATCACGATAGTAACTGGCGGCGGGCGCACCCACCGCGACGATCGGATAGTCACTGCCGAAATCGAGATTGAACAACGGTTTACGTGCGCCATTTCCGTCGCCACCCAGCACCATTCGAGTGATCGCATCAACCACACCATTCAACTTAGGCGACTTAGTGGTCAGTTCGAACTCGCTCAAGCCCACTTCGACCAGAACCCGTTGAATCGTGGTCGTCACCAAATCATAAACCTGCTGACATGCGGCCTCGACATCATCGCTCTGCCATTTGCCAAAACCATAGAGAAACCGCATTTGACGCATCCAAATGCGCGCCGACAACTCGGCAGCGTGGGTATTCCAGTGCGAATTAATGCCCAAAACGTGAACTGCGTCTGATGGTGTAAAACCGCTATAAATAGCCAGCCCAAGACGCTTTAACTTCGCCATTGCGCGAGCATAGGCACGATTTTCTTCAACAATCGAATCTAGTTCGATTGGTTTGCCCGAGAGTGCATCCCAAGCTTCCAATTCGACCGAGTTAAGCTGGCTGAGCAAGGCCTGGTTGTTTTCTAAGCGCATCACAAACCGATTACTGCGCGCGTTGGTCATGCCAGCAAGCTGAGTTTCCAGCTTAGGAATAATCTCGGGGTGCAGGTGTGCCAGCAGACTAGTTGGAACGACTCGGCGAGGACCAATCGATAAGCCTTTGTGGCCACCGAAACGAACCTCGCTATCGCCACCCAGACCAATCGAATGAACCCGAACGGCTTCAACCATGGGCTGCCAATCACCGATTCTGGCGCCATCGGCACAGAGCTCGGGTTGCCCATTACTAACGATCGCAATGTCGGTGGTGGTGCCGCCCATGTCGGCGACGATCGCGTTATCTAGGCCTGAAAGCTGACAGGCGCCAATCACGCTCGCCGCCGGGCCCGAAAGCACCGTGCCAATCGGTTTTTCAATCGCATTTTCTAGCCCCGCTAAGGAGCCGTCACCCTTGACCAACATCAAAGGCGCATCAATTTTATGACGCGCCAATATCTTCTGCACCGAACCGATCAACTCTTTAATCGGCGGCACCATTCGTGCGTTCAACGCCGCCGTTAATGCACGACGCGGTGCGCCGAGGCTAGACGCTAGTTCATGTCCACAGATGACCGGCATGCCGGTCATTTCGGTGACCAGTTGCTTGAGGCGGTTTTCGTGGCTCGAGTTGCGCGTGCCAAACATGCTTGAAATCGCAAACGCCGAGACCTGCTGCTGCAGCCGCTCAATCGCATCGATTGCGGTCGTCTCGTCTAGCGCTTCCTTTTGTCGACCAATCGCATCATAACCACCCGCTAGAGTGACAACCAATGGCGCCGATAGAATTTCGAGAAGACCGCTTTGTTTGACCTGCACATCGGTATAACCCGGCAGTAGCACGCACACCGGCGCGCCTAAGTCTTCGACCACCGAGTTGGTGGTGAGAGTGGTTGAAAGCGACACCATGCTGATTTCGGCGAGCAGCTCGGAGGGTAATTTAGCAATTACATCACCGATCCCCAAGCTCAAGTCAAAGCGAGTCGTCAGGCTCTTCTCGGCCTGCACTATTTGCTTGTCATCATCGACCAGCACCGCATCGGTAAAAGTACCGCCGGTATCGATACCCAAACGCAACGACATTGAAGACTCCAGTAGAATTTTTTGCCGACTATAACTAGCCCTAAGCTAATCGTCTATGACGGTCAGTTACGAAATTGCGACATCCGCCAGTGCAAGGTTTACAATCGGCCCGATGATCACCGATAGCTGCCAACTTCCTAACTTCAATCTCGCACAAGCGGCGCAATTTGCGCGTCAAGTCTACGCGATTGAAGGCACCGTTAAACTGCTCGATGGCGAGCGCGACTTGAATGTTCTAATCGAGACCTCGGACGCAAAATTCATCCTCAAAATTGCCAACCAGACTGAGTCGCCAGCGATGTTGGCCTGCCAACACCAAGTCTTTGACCTGCTCCACACCGCAAAGGCGTTGCCGCAGGTTGCCATCGCGGTGCCATCAGTCAACGGCCAACTGGTCGAAATGCTGGCCTCACCTCAGACTGAGCATGCCCCCGTTAAACCTACCACCGTTCAACATGCGTGCCGCCTGCTGCCCTTCATTGAAGGCCGCATGTTAGCCGATCTCGACAGCTTTCCTGCGAGTTTGCTTGAAGACTTAGGTCAGAGACTCGCCTTGCTCGATCAGGCACTAAAAGATTACAACCACCCTGCCCTGCAACGGCCGTTATTGTGGAATATGGATCAGGCATGCGAAATTGTTGAGGTCTTTAAACCCTTGTTGGCCGACCAGCAGCAAACAAGCCTGGTCGAGTTTTTTCAACAGCGCTTTATTCAGCAGGTTCTGCCAAAGCAAGATCAACTGCGTCGAAGCGTGATTCACAATGACGCCAATCGCGGCAACGTAGTGATCGACTCAGAAAAAGACCAGGTCCTTAGCATTATCGATTTCGGCGACATGATCAATGGCTGGCTAGTCAACGAACCCGCGATTGCCGCCAGCTACGTGATGCTTGATCAAAAAGACCCAATCGGCAACGCCCAGAAACTATTGCACGGCTATCACCAAATCATGCCACTAAGGCCGGTCGAGATTGGCGCCGTTTTCGACCTAATTTGCATGCGATTGTGCATCAGCGTCTGTATCTGCGCGCACCAGCAACAGCTCGAGCCTGACAACCAATATCTTAGCGTCGACCAACAAGCCGCGTGGCAACTATTATCCCATTTACGCGAGTTGGATTATCACCAAGTGCAGGCAGGTTTGCTTGAAGCCTGCACCTAATTAAATTGTTATAGCGAAATGGCACGACGGTGACTAAATGAAAATCTCGATACCGATCGTCATTTGAGTTACTTCCATTTTCTAGACTTTGTGTTATGCGAGCGGAGCCAACCCTTCTGAGAAGGTCGACAACTCAAAGCAGTAAAGTTGAGTTGATTGATGTGCAAAATAGGAACAGCAAATGAATAATGGCCGCTTTCGAACCAAGCGGGCATTTTTTACACTCTAAGTTAGTGTCAGGAAGTGAATCAACTACTATCATGGATGAACACAAGGAAGGGAAAGTAATGTTATGGAACGAGAAATTAG
>CBDTWQ010000107.1:0-6278 GCA_965364115.1 uncultured Gammaproteobacteria bacterium
TATTAGGCGCAGGCCTAAACACCGCGAACGCCGCTGACAAATGGGATATGCCCACACCTTATGGCGATGGCACCCATCAAACCCAAGTCGCGCGCAGCTTTGCCGACGAAGTCAACGCTAATTCTGGCGGCAAACTGACAATAAAAGTTCACTCCGGTGGCTCGCTGATCAAGCACCCAGAAATTCATCGTGCGGTAAAGTCGCGTCAGGTTCAATTAGGCGAAGTCTTTATCGGTCGACTCGGCAATGCCGACCCTGTTTTTAAACTCGACAATATTCCATTTCTAGCGACCGATTTTGATAGTGCGGAAAAGCTCTACAAGGCTTCAAAAGAAACCCTCAACAAGACATTAGGAAAAGATCATCTAATGTTGCTCTACACCTCTCCCTGGCCCGCGCAAGACCTATATTCCAACAAGCCAGTTGCCAGCCTGGCAGATTTGTCCGGACTAAAGATGCGCGCTTACAGTCCGACCACTTCGCGTCTGGCTGACTTGATGGGCACCACCCCGGTTAACATTCCTTTTAGTGATGTCGCGCAGGCGTTCACAACCAACGCGATCGACGCGATGGTGACCTCACCAAGCACCGGCGTAAACAGCCAAAGCTGGGATTACATCAGCCACTTCACCACGATCAACGCGTGGATCCCGAAAAACATGATGTTCGTCAACAAAAAGATTTTCAATCGCCTGGACAAAGGCACTCAGCAAGTGATTCTCACCGCTGCCGCCAATGCCGAGAAAAAGGGTTGGGCGCTTGGCCGCAAGCTAGCCGTTGAACACACTAATACATTGCGAGAAAACGGCATGACTGTATCAGCGCCGAGCGACAAGCTTGACAGCGAGTTGCGCGCGATTGGCAGCACAATGGTCGATGAATGGCTGGCTGAATCCGGTCGGCAAGGCAAAGCCATCATCGATGCCTATCGAGCAATGTAGACTGGCATAACGGTTGCTGCGCGGAGCTAGGCAAGACAAAGCCAACAGCATGCAAAACATCAGAAAGTACTTTTACCGCTCATCTGTATGCTTATCGGGCGCCTGTTTAGTGGCCATGGCGCTATTAATTTCAGCTCAAATTGGCGCGCGCTTTATCGGCGTTGTGATTCCGTCATCGGAAGACTTCGCCGGATGGCTGTTGTCGGCAACCATTTTTTTTGGCCTCGCCTACACCTTCAACGAAGGTGGGCATATTAGAGTCACCATGCTGTTGGTCAGGCTGCGTAAAAGCCACCGTCAAGCCCTTGAGTTGTTCAATCTTTTCATCGGTCTGCTGATCAGCGGCTACATCGCTTTTTACAGCTTCTACACCGTCTATGAGTCTTATGACTTTGAAGAAGTCACCGACACCTACCTCGCGATGCCGCTGTGGATCGTGCAAACACCCATGGCGGTGGGCTCACTATTCCTATTCATCGCAATGGTCGATAGCTTGGTTGAAGCATTACGCGGTAAAACCCCGCGCTACATCGCCAACGAAGACGCGATGAGCCTCGAGGAGTAGCCCATGGATATGTCATTAGTGGGTGGAATTCTGGTGCTTTGCATGCTTCTCATGTTGACCAGCGGAATCTGGGTTGCGTTAACGCTGACCGGTTTAGCGATTGTCGGGCTGTCGTTGATTGGTAATGGCAGCATTGGCTTGTTGCTTGGCACCTCTTCGTGGAGCGCGACTACCGGCTGGTCGCTGACTGCCCTGCCATTGTTCATTTGGATGGGCGAAATTCTGTTTCGCACGCGCCTATCGCAAGACTTGTTTGAGGGCCTTTCACCGGTGCTATCAAAACTCCCAGGCAAGTTGCTGCACGTCAACATTCTCAGCTGCGGCATTTTCGCTGCGGTCTCTGGGTCATCAGCTGCCACCGCCGCAACGATTGGTCGTATGACGCTTCCTGAGTTGTCAAAGCGCGGCTATCAAGACTCGATGGCGATTGGCACGTTGGCTGGCTCCGGCACCTTGGGCCTATTGATTCCACCGTCGATTATTCTGATTATTTATGGCGTTGCGGCTGAAGTTTCTATCGCTCGTTTGTTTCTCGCGGGTGCCCTACCAGGGCTGCTGCTAATTGTGCTATTCATGATGTACACGGTCGGTTGGTCGCTTCTAAACCGCAGCAGCAGCGGTGTTGAAGATGACGTTAGCTACACGTTTGCCGAGAAGGTTGTCGCCTTGAAAAAGCTTTTGCCAATCGTGCTGCTGATTGGTGGGGTGCTAGGTTCAATTTACCAAGGCATAGCTACGCCAACCGAGGCCGCTGCTTTTGGCGTGCTCGGCTCGCTATTGCTGTCGTTATTACTGGGTGGATTAAGCCTCGATGGGTTTCTCAACAGCGTGGCAGGCGCGGTTAAAAACTCGTGCATGCTGGGCTTGATTCTAGTCGGCGCTCACTTTTTAACCCTGGCGATGGGCTTCATCGGAATTCCCAACGCGCTCGCCGAGTGGATTGCATCCTTGGGGCTGTCGCCGATTCAATTAATAATGTGCCTGACCCTATTCTTCATTGGGTTAGGCTGCTTTCTAGATGGTATTTCGGTGATTGTTCTGACCACATCGGTAGTGCTGCCAATGGTAACCCAAGCGGGCATCGACCCGATTTGGTTCGGCATTTTTTTGGTGCTAGTGGTTGAAATGTCGCAAATAACTCCGCCGGTTGGCTTCAACCTTTTCGTGATTCAATCGCTCACCGGTAAGAACATTATTTATGTCGCCAAGGCCGCGCTACCTTTCTTCTTTATGATCGCACTAGCGATTGTCGTGATTACCGCTTACCCATCAATCGTGCTCTATTTGCCGACCCTAATGAACTCTTGACGCCAGACCTTTAGCTAACAACATGGCACCGAGATAGGTTTTAATCCAGATAAGTCGTTGACGGTTTAGCCTTATCAAGTGGCAGAGAATATTTACTGCGGTAGGCTTGTGTCTGATCTTGCTGGTTAGACTTGCAGCAACATTGATAGCTAAACTAAACTCGATTAAAAGAGGTCATCGAAGATGAGCGAAACCATCCATGGCAGTTGCCTATGCCAAAGCGTTAGCTTTCAGTTTCATGGATCATCACATGTGTTCCAGAATTGCCATTGTTCACGCTGTCGAAAAATCACCGGCAGCGCTTACGCTAGCAATATCATTATCGAATCTGAGCAATTTGAATGGCTTAGCGGTGAAGAACTGGTCGAGCGCTTCGAACACCCTCAAGCAAAATACTTTGCCACTAGTTTTTGTAAACAATGCGGTTCGTCGCTGCCATGGCGACCTCAGCAAGGCAGCGCAATCGTAATTCCCGCCGGCACACTGGATGATGACCCTGAAATCAAACCCACTCAGAACATATTTTGGGATTCGCACGCGCCGTGGCACCTTGAGGTTGACGCCCTCCCTAAGTTCGAGCAGTTTCCGCCTCGCAAGGCATAAAGCTAACTAGAACAATTCCTGCTGCTGACCTGTGATAGCCTCCATCGACGAGCCAATCGCCGCCAAAATAGTGTCAGCGATCGGGGTCAGTTGGCGTTCAACATAGTGGTCATAATCGAGCGGGTTTGACTGGAATTCTGTTGTCTGTGCACCCGCTTTGGTGATCACATATTCCACCCAGCTTTTGCGATGATAGCGCGATGGTTGCTGTTGGTTTTGAATCGCTGCTTCAGCTTTTATTGCCGCTTGCGCATGTGGCGGAATGTTTTTCTGATATTCCGTTAAGGTTTTATGCAGGCGCTTCCGATAGATCAACTTTCCGTCCAGCAACCCCTGATACAAGTCCGCGACGATCTTCTTGATATATTCTTCAGCCTCTTCACCATCAAAAACAAATTCATAAAGCTGCTGCTGGAAATCACGCGCGAGCTCTGTCCAGTCAGTGCGAATCGCCTCTAGCCCTTTGAAAATAATTTGGCCTTCACCCTGTGAGTTGTTAACTCTACCCGCATAACGTTTCTTACTGCCTTGTTCCGAGCCGCGCACGGTGGGCATAAAAAAAGGATTAAAGTGGGTTTCAAACTCCATCTCTAAACACGATTCAATCTGGTGCTGCTGCTTCAAAGACTGTTGCCAAAAGAGAGTAACGATTTCTGCTAGACGCTGGCCAATTTCAGCCGCCTCGTGATGCGGCTGCGACTGACCCAAAGCAACAAAAACGGAATCGGTATCGCCGTAGATCACTTCGTATCCTTGATCTTCAATCAACTTAACGGTTTGAATAATGATGTCGTGTCCGCGCTTAGTGATCGAGCTGGTTAACCTCGAATCGTGCAATCGACAACCGGGGGTGCCAAGCACTCCGTAAAACGAATTCATGATGATTTTGATCGCTTGCGAAAGAGCCGAGTTTCCGTCTTTCTTCGCTTCATCGCGCGCTTCCCAGAGGCCTTCGATCAACGTTGGCAGAATGAACTCTTGTTTGTGAAAACGCGCGCCATCATAGCCCTCAATAGAGTCTTTTTCTGGCGCCAACTCGGCCGCAACGCGCGCATAGGGATCCACATGAAAACTGCGGATGATGCTGGGGTAGAGGCTTTTGTAGTCGAGCACCAAAACCGATTGATGCAAACCCGGTTTCGAATCCATCACGTAGCCACCCGGCGCACTCAACTCGCCTTGATAGTCGCCAATATTAGGCGCGATGTAACCCTTACGATGCAGACGAGGCAAATAAAGATTATCAAAAGCGGCGACTGAGCCGCCTTGCCGGTCCATTTCCAGCCCGGTCAATCGGGCGCGCTCGATCGCAAAGTTAATTAAGTTGGTGTGCTCAAAAATCTCCCAAACCAATTGGCAGTCTTCCAGGTTATAGGCTGCCAGCGTCGCCTTCTCGTGAAAAAACTGGCGTTTAATTTCGCGCGCTTTATAGAGTGGATCCGTTTGTGACTTATCATCAATCAACTTCCCTCGGCCCAACAAGGCCTGGGCAACAGAATCGAGCGCAAAACTAGCAAAATCGTAAGTTGCCGAGCGCAAAGTATCGATCCCGTCGAGCACTACGCGCCCTGGAATCAAGACGAAATGATGGTTGCTGTCCGCTTGAGATTGACGCCACTGAACGGCGCTAGAACCACGGCCAAGATTGAATCCCAGGCCGAACGCCTGTGCTCTTTTATGCAACACTCTGAGATCGAAATTGATCACGTTCCAACCAATAATGATGTCAGGATCAAGCTGCTGCAACGATTCAAACCAGCGCACTAATAGCGTTTTTTCGTCAGCGACATAGGTGATCTCGCTGGTGGATTGTTCGGCACCGATCATGATTACCTTTCGCTGTTTCGAACAAACATACGCAATCGAGAAAATTGAGTTTGTTTCAAAATCGGTTTCGATGTCTAACGACATCACTTCAAACTGCGGCTGATAGTCGGCTGGTTGCAAACGAACATTGTGAACTCCGTCAACACAATATTCGGCATCGATATCCATCGCGGCGGTAATGAATCGTTCACAGAGAAAGCGTTCGGTGGGACGAATATCGGCTTCAAAACAGTCGACACCGGCGCGGCTAAGTTGATCGCGCGCTCGATAAAACTGCTGCTGAGAGTCAAAGTAGACCCCGCTAACCGAATCTTGATTAAAGGTCTTCAAGCTCAGGGATTTGAACGAAACACCTCGCCGATTGGCGAGCAATGCTTCAGCTTGAGATTGGTTTTTCTGGCGAATAAAAAAAACACTTTGCTGCGAGTGTATCGAGATCGCGAGCGGGCCTTGGTCGGTTTTCACCCAGAACAATAAGCGCAGCCCATCGTCACTGTCGGTCCATTGGCGAGTCAGCAAAAAGCCAGAAATCATGAAGGTTGATTTCCCAGTCTAGCGGTCAACTCACCGACCTTGGCGGCCAAGCCTTCGTCTCGGTAATAGAGCACAATGTCCAACTCAACACTCCCCAATGTTGACTCATAAGACTGCAAAAACCCTTCGCGCAGCTCTTGTTCGATCATTTCTGACGCCAGCCAGGCGATGCCCATATCGGCCAACGCCATTTCTTTTAAGCTGGCCGAAAAAGCCGATTCACAAATCGACTCCACTCGATAATCACGAATCACTTCGGGCAAACAACTGCCGGCCAAGGCCTCTGCCAAAAACCCGCCCTGTTGATAGAGAAGCAGCGGAAGTTTCATTGCCAACTTGAGCGTGCCTAGCTCGGCCGACAACTTTGGTGTTGCCACCGGGATCAAACGATCAGTGCCGAGATTAACCTTAATCACTTCATGCTGAGAAAAATCGAACTGGCGATGCTGATTTTGATAACACAGCAGCAGGTCCGCCTCTTGATAGAACAACGCTTCGCA
>CBDTWQ010000108.1:0-6248 GCA_965364115.1 uncultured Gammaproteobacteria bacterium
AGTCCGTCATCATTGATTCCATCGAGCACACCTGACATGCAATCTAGCATCGCAATCACTTGGCGTTGCTCGAACTGGGTGCGCATCACAATGCCATCGAAGACGTAAGGCGAATAATCGTAGCTGCGCACCATCACCGCTTCGTCTGCAAGATAGACCGCTTGCGAGCAACCTCTAAACAAGGGTGGCGGACTAAACTGGGCTAAAAATCGCGCTGCGTGGTCGCCACCACCGGCCAGATCAACCATCGCCTCATAGATCGGCACAAACTTAGGTAAATGTTTTGCGAGCGCATTGGCCGATTCGAGATAGGTGGGTCGTTCCGCTTCGCCATAACGCAAGAACCAGCGTTTGTAGGCGGGCCAGCGTTCTTCAAATAAACGTTGCCAGGTAGTTCCGAGTTTTTTTTCATCGAATGCATGAAAAGTGAAATCCATTTGAGTCGATGAAGTCATCAAGCCCTGCTATTAAAGCGGAGAAGAGTCGGCAAACGGAGAATCGACAGGCGCAGGAATCGGCAATTCGTTATTCTCTTCGGCTTCAGTCAGCGCAGAGCCAATCGGCTCAAGGTCATTGCGCGTCCACCAATACCAGAAGCCTTGATCGCGCAACCAGCCGCTCAGCTTGTCGATGTTATTCCACTCACGCCCCGCACCGCGTGCATTAAAAACTCGGCACAGCTGGTTATCAACATAAACCGCAACGGCCCAGGCCAACGGGTGTTTGCCCTGATCACCATAGCCGCCGCCTTGATGCACACGAGCGACGCGGTAAATCACCGCAAATTCGCCGAGTCGGGCATTGACTCGCAAGGGCGCTAGATCAGCTTGGGTGACGGAACCGATAATTCCGAGGTCGACATCTTGACTCATAGTGTTGACAAAATAATTTGATGAACTACATTATGGTTCATAGTGTGGAATCCTGCAATTTTCAATCTATGATCTCTGAGACGATGTTGTTATCTCAAGTTTAAGCCAACCTAACCTATCATGGAGCATATTAGTGAGCAAAAAAGTTTCGCCCATCCCCCGCGGTTACCGAACTGCAACCACCTGTTTAACGGTTTTCGATGTTGATGCCGCCGTTGGTTTTTATCAGGCTGCTTTTGGCGCCGAGTTATTAACCCGTCAGACTGGCAGCAACGAGCAGGTTTCGATGCACAGCACGATCAAAGTAGGCAACAGCATCATCGCAGTCAATCAGCAAGTGCCAGAACAAGGTTTGTTATCGCCGTTGCAACTGGGCGGCAGTGGTGGCCAGATTCATCTCTTCGTCGAGGATGTCGATGCCTATTGGGGTCGTGCCGTCGAAGCGGGTGCGATTGTGCGCACGCCGATATACAACGCCTATTGGGGTGATCGCACGGGAACGCTTGCCGATGGAAATGGCCATCTCTGGTCGATTGCCACTCGCCTCGAAAACCTAAGTCAAGATCAAGTGGCCAAGCGAGGCAAAGTTCTTAGAGATAAGGCTTTGAGAGAGGCAGGTTTATCACCCGATCTTTCCGCGCCAGTTGCTTTTGCAGAAGCGCCATTGCCGGTGCCAACCCTGTAGGTTTGACTATAATGGGATTAAGCAGGGCCGGGTATTAGCCTCGGCCCTAATTTATTTATTAAATTAATTATTTTGCTATTTCATATATTTTTTTGAACCAACAGCTGAGCTAGCGCCTTGTCTCTATTAGATTCCACTGCATCTGAACAATTAAAAGCACTTCGACGCCGGAAAATCAGTGCGGTCGACTTGCTCGAAGAAACCATCGCCCGAGCCGAAGCATTGGCCCCTTATTTGAACCCTCTGGCACTGACTCTTTACGGTCGGGCTCGGCAAGCGGCCCAGGAAGCGGATAGAAAATTGAAGCAGAGAATTGGCGGGCGGCTCTGTGGTTTGCCGATCACGGTCAAAGATTCACAGTTTCTGGCGGGCCACCGCTGTGCTAGTGGCTCACATATGCTAACCGATTTTGTGCCGACCGAGACCTGCCAAGCGATTGAACTGTTGGAGCAGGAAGACGCGGTTATATTTGCAAAGACAACCTGCCCCGAGTTTAGTCTGACAGGCGTCACCCAATCTGATTTATATGGTTTAACTTCGAATCCGTGGAACATGGAAAGAACTTGCGGAGGATCATCTGGCGGAAGCGCCGTTGCGGTGGCTTCTGGTTTGGGTGCTTTTTCACTCGGCGGTGATGGTGGCGGTTCGATTCGAATTCCGTCTGCTTTTTGTGGCATTGTTGGGTTTAAGCCTAGTTTTGCTGCGGTGCCGCGCGAGCCGTGCTTTCCGTCTTGGCATTCCATTGTTTCCGATGGGCCGATGACTCGAAGCGTCGCTGATGCGCGCTTGTTCTTTAAAATTATGGCTAGAGATTACTCAATCGATAACCGAGCCATGCCACATGGCACCATCGCTTTTTCTGAAGATCTGGGTTTTGCGCCGCTTGATCCGGATGTGCGTGAAGCTTTTCGCAAGGTGATTGAGCGGATGGAAGACGCGGGTTTTGATCTGCAGGAAGATCATCCTGGGTTGCCATCTTCTGCCAGCACTTGGTCGATCACGGCTAGTTATAATGCGGCTGAAAGTGCCCGTTCCAATAACTCGAATTTGGAACAGGTAGGCGGTGTCGCTCAAGAATTTCTTAACTTTGGGAACCAATTTTCAGTCGAAGATTTTAATCAAGCGAACGCGCAGCGTGATGTCATTCGCAAGCACTATCGGAAGCTCTTCGAACGCAACGATGGCCAAATTCTGTTGACCCCCACGTTAGGCTGCGAAGCTTTTCCGCATGGCAAGATTCATCCGCAAAAGATTGGTGAAACCGAAATCGAATTACCTTGGCTCGACTGGGCTAGTTTCCTTTATGACGCTAACTTAGCCGGCTTGCCTGCCTGCGCGATTCCGATGGGGTTGGGTGACGAAGGCCTGCCGCTTTCATTACAGGTTCTCGGCCCCGAGGGCAGTGACTATGAAGTTTTGCGAGTGGCCGAAAGCATTGAACGCCTGATTGGCTGGGATCACTCAATTGTGACCCCGCCTGAGCTGCAGCAATCGGCCTAAGTCGATCAGAATCAGCCCACTGCAATCTACTCCATCGCCTGATCTGAATCTCAAAAATAGGATTGCTTTGCGAGCTTAAAGCAAAGCGGGTGAAACCCCGGTGCTGGGTTAGCTAAATTTAAAACAATTTGGAACGATAAGGATCTTGATAGATATTGGGCACCGTAGTCGGCTCAACGCCGTGGAACTCAGCGTTGATAGCAGAGGTCCACATTTTCGCCCGATCACGCAATTCGCGCTTTTCGGTTTGCATTCGGCCCCTTGAAACAATAATTCCCAAATCGGCGCCTTTGTAGGTGTAGTCGCCTTCGCGGTAAACCCGCAGATAATAGGCTTCATCATTGTCGATCACGTTGGTCCAGTCGAGGTCATGACGATCGTGCGCAATCGCACCGTGGCTATCCATCCGCCAAACGCCGCTCTTAGGCGCATGAGTTAGTTGGCGAACCTTGTCTTCGGTTTGCTTCAGCACCAGTTGGCTCCAAAAATCATACTCGTTCCAGCGGTTCTGTACTTTTTTCAAGTTGATTTCATAATTCACATCCAGATGCTCCAGCAAGTGGAACAAGAACAGCGGCACCCCGCCATAATGGGCGGTGATCAAATTGGTCAGCGGGCTGGCACCACTGATTCGAGGGTTAACCTCACCCAGATAAGGTGTTCCATCATCGGTGTCGAGCAGGAAGTCCATGCAGAACACCCCTTTGTAACCCTCTTTATAAAGTCGGTCGCCCAACGCAGAAGCCATATTTCGCAACTCGCGTCGAGTTTTGGCGTTGAATATTTTCGGCCAGACATCGTTGCCACACCAACCGCCCTTGTAAGGCGTGATTTCCTCAAAGCCAGTGATGTCGGTTTGAATCGGCCCCGACAAAGTGCCATGGCGGGTCACACAAACTTCCATCGTGCCTGGCATATGATTGATGCGCTTCATGATCTTCAGCTCTTCATCTTTCATATCTTTGGCGTGTTTGTTGTAGTCGGCCTCGGTTTTGATAAAGAAAGTAGTGCGCCCAGAGTCGCCGTAAGGGGTTTGCACTACCAAGTCGCTGCCTAACTGCGCCTTTTTAGCGGCGTCCATTAGTTCGACATAACTGTTGGCCTTTTCGACCAGCACGTTCGGCGCGCTGTCGATGCCGGCTTGGCTGGCGAGTTTGGTCAACTCAATTTTTGAGTCGAGTCGTTTGCGCATCGCGACCGACGGCAGCGCGATTCTAACCTTGAGGTCATTACAGATCGCTTCGGTTTTTTCATCGAGCATAACGAATAGAAGATGTGCGGGTCCGCCGCCCGCTTTGCGAATTCGATCGATAACTTCTTTATGTTGCAACATGTAATTGCAGACGTCCTCCATCGAATCGAATTCGCCATGATTCTTTTCTGAGGGCACGAAAACACGGGGATGGTTGCCGTCAAACGAGTCGAAATAGTTGATATGGTAAAAGCGGTTGACGAACTTTTCGACGCCCAGCAGATTAAAGGCAGTCGGTGAAACGAAGAATATCGGCGTTTCGTTACGGCGGAAGTAAGTCAGAATATCGGATAAACCACGAATTTTGCGGGTTTTAGTCATGCCTGAACTCCGTAAATGGCCATTGATAGTTAAATTGTTGTTGTTTTTAGTCTCGACTTGGGGCGTTTCATCCCAAGCTAGTGTGCACAAGATATCGCTTTTCATAGAGATCGGCAAACTTGATTGGGACGATTACGCGTTCGTTGGCTGCTTTGTTTAAACCTATTTTGGCGAGCTTGCTGATCAACTAACCGCAACGATCAATGCTGATTTGCCGCTGCTTTAACCAACCACTGATTGAAGACTAAGCCAAAATTAAGCCGGTTTGCAGATGGGTCTTATTGCATTAAAACCGTTGAGAATGGATAGCGAGTTAGATTTTCATAGCCGTTTTCGGTGATTAGCACCTGGTCTTCCAGTTTGACCCCGTCCCTTCCGCCGGCGCGACCACAGTAAACCTCCACGCAGAGCACCATGCCAGGTTCGAATTCGCCGTCATAGCCGCAGGCTTCATAGTCTTCACGATAGCGAATCGATGGATATTCGTCGCACAGACCGACACCATGCATCACCACGCCATAGCGATTTGCAATGCAATCGTCTGGAAGCCGATGCGCCTTTTCGGTGATTTCACGAAAACTGACGCCCGGCTTAAGCAGTGCCATATTGGCCATAATGTGTTCATGCGAAATTTGGTAGAGCGCTTTTTGCTCGGCGCTAGGTTCGGCACCGCCGCTGAACCAAGTGCGTGAGATATCGCAACACATGCCATAAGTGCCGACCATGTCGGTATCAAGCGCGAGCAATTCTCCAGGGCCGATGATTCGCGGCCCGGATTCCTGAAACCAGGGGTTGGTGCGGGGCCCTGACGAGAAAATTCGTGTTTCCAGCCATTCGCCACCGCGTTTTATATTGCCCGCGTGCAACACCGACCATATTTCGTTTTCACTTTTGCCGATTTCGATCGCGCTTTCCATTTCGTGCATCGCCGCTTCGCAAGCAGCAATTGAGCATCGCATCGCGTTGATATCTTCAGGGCCTTTAATCACTCGGGCCAACTCGGTGACGGCTTGACCCTCGAACACTTCAAAGCCGATTTTCTCAAGCGCGCGAAGACCCCCAATTTCAATTTTATCCACCGCAAGTCGACGATTCTGGCCGCTGTGGGTGCGCATTAATTCATCGATCTGAGCGGCAAAAATGTCAGCGTGTTCACTGGCGCGATGAGACGATTCAAAATAAAAGAAAGACGCGCCATGGCGACGTTCCTTGACCAACGGCAGGTGATCAGACAAATGCTCACAACCGTGGAAATCGAACAGCACCATGTAGCCGTTGGCGCTGACAAAGCAGGCCCTTGCTGGGTTGTGGGTGATCCACACTTGCATGTTGGAGCTGTCGGTGGCGTAACGAATGTTGAGTGGGTCAAACAAAACGATGCCGCCGTAATCTTGCCGCTGCAGTTCTGCCACCAAACGCTGCAGGCGAAATTCGCGCATTGCTTTGAGTTGCGGCACTTCAAGACCCTGCGCTTGCCATTCAGCAAAGGCGAGGTCGGTTGGGCCTGTTTCGACACGGTCGTTGTCGTCCAGCGAGCCGTCGGCCTTCAGCGCCAACTCAGGCTTTCGATAAGGATCGATCTTGCGCGCTTTGTCGGAGATGGAATAAGGTGAATCGG
>CBDTWQ010000109.1:0-6242 GCA_965364115.1 uncultured Gammaproteobacteria bacterium
TCATCAAGCTTAAACATGCTTTTGCTGCTGAAGTAGTGCGCCTGTTGTCGAGCCTAAATCTGAGTTCTCCAGACCAAAAAGGCGGGGGCAGCGGCAAAGCTAAAGTGAGTTCTGACGAGCGCACCAATAGCGTCTTGATTAGTGGTGATCGACCTACTCGGTTAAAATATCGGGCGATCATTTCCGATCTAGATGCACCCGTTCAGTCGACCGGTAACACGCACGTCATATATCTTCGCTATGCGGACGCAAAAAATCTCGCCAGCATTCTTGGAACCGTCGGCAGCGAGGCAATCAAAGCCGAATCGAAAAATGTTGGTGGCGGCACTGCCGCCTCGGGTCCTCAATCGGTTAGTGTGCAGGCGGACGAGGCTTCTAATGCATTGGTCATATCCGCACCTGCCTCAATTTTCCCCTCGTTGCGTTCGGTGATTCAACAGCTCGACATTCCGAGGGCTCAAGTCCATATTGAAGCGATCATTGCTGAGGTTTCATTGAATACGTCGAAAGAGCTGGGCGTGCAATGGTTAGGCTTTGATGAAGGGAGCGGGGCGTTCTCAACCCAATTTCCGGGATCTGGGATCAGTTTCTCTGGGTTGGCTGCAGATCCTCCAGGACTCCCCACTGGCGGTGTGTTGGGTTTCGGACAGATCAACGATGGTGGGCTTAGCATTGCCACTTTGATTCGTGCTCTGTCGGGTGATGGTGAGACCAATCTGCTCTCAACGCCTTCGATTGTCACCCTCGACAATCAAGAAGCAGAAATTATTGTAGGTCAGAATGTACCTTTTGTGACCGGTGAATCGACCAGTTCAGGCAGTGATACTTCGAATCCATTTCGAACCATCGAGCGACAAGATATCGGAGTTAGCTTAAAGGTAAAACCGCAAATCAACGAAGGTAACGCGATCACCATGGAGATCGAACAGGAGGTTTCGAACATTTCAGCTGCGTCGACCAGCGCGGTAGATATCATCACCAACAAACGTTCGATCAAAACGACGGTGCAATTGGAAGACGGCGCATTGCTGGTGCTTGGCGGTTTGATCGACGATCAGGTGGTTGAAAGCGAACAAAAAGTGCCAGGACTTGGCGACATTCCTTTTTTGGGCGCACTTTTCCGATTTCAAAGCACCAAGGTAGAAAAACGTAATTTATTGGTTTTTATACGTTCAACGATTATCAAAGATCCTAAGATAGCGCGTCTTTTAAGCCATAATAAATATGAGTTTATGCGAAATCTGCAACTCGAAGAAATCGACAAAGGTTCGGTAGGCCCACTCTTGTTGCCATACGAATAACGCTCGGCTGCTAAGCCCACGGGCTTGAATATCAATTCATTCGAGCTATCGCAATGGAATTATCGATCTGATGACAATCACAATAATTGAAACTGGTTACGTCGGTTTGGTGCAGGCGGCGATGTTCGCTGAAGCCGACCATGAAGTGCTTTACACTGATACCGATGCCGCCAAAATTGCGAATCTTGAACAACGCGTAATCCCAATTTATAAGCCTAACCTTGTATCGATTGGCAGTTTGTCGTTTTGAAAAGTCTGCGTTGCTATCTTTGCTGCCTTCATCGCTGCTTGACCTATACTAAGGTTCAGAGTTATTCCGCTAAATTAACGGCCAATTGATGTCCTCTATCAGTGAACTTCCCTATTCATTTTGCAAGCGCTTCGGAGTGCTGGCTAAAGCCTCGTCGGCGACGGGTGGGCTGACCTTAACTTTGAAGACCGGTGCTCCATTGGAAGCTATCACGGAGAGCCAACGGGTGCTCGGTCTAGCCAGCGAAATTGAGTATGCTTCTGATATCGACTTCAATCGCCTTTTAGGTCAACATTTTGAAGGCAATCGAGAGACTTCTTTCGACGAAGCGGAAAAAATTGGCGGCGAGCTTGATCTGGATGATGTGGCTCGCAATATGCCCGAGCCCGAAGACTTGCTGGAAAGCGATGATGACGCCCCGATCATTCGTTTGATCAATGCGTTGATTACCGAGGCGATAAAAGAAAATGCCTCCGATATTCATATCGAGCCGTTTGAATCTCGACTATCAATTCGCTTTCGAGTCGATGGCGTGTTGCGTGAAGTGCTAGAACCACCGCGTCAGATCGCCAGTTTATTGTGCTCGCGAATTAAAGTAATGGCACAGCTCGACATTGCCGAAAAACGTTTGCCCCAAGACGGTCGGATCGGGCTACGAGTGGCTAATCGTCCGGTTGATATCCGAGTTTCGACTTTACCTTCTGGGCACGGCGAACGAGTGGTGTTGCGTCTGCTCGATAAACAGGCTGGGCGGCTCGACTTGCGACAGTTGGGAATGGGCGAAGTTGAGCAAAAACGGATGGAAGATATGGTGCAAAAACCGCACGGTATCATTTTGGTCACCGGGCCGACTGGTTCGGGAAAAACGACTTCGCTTTACGCCATGCTGTCGATCTTGAATGATACCAGGCGCAACATTCTGACGGTCGAAGACCCGGTCGAATATGATTTAGATGGAATCGGTCAGACGCCGGTTAATAACAAGGTGGATATGACCTTTGCCAAAGGCCTGAGGGCGATTCTTCGACAAGACCCAGATGTGGTGATGGTCGGCGAAATTCGCGATAGTGAAACCGCGCAAATTGCAGTGCAAGCCAGTCTGACCGGGCATTTGGTGTTGTCGACCTTACACACTAATTCGGCAGTGGGTGCGATCACTCGATTGCAGGATATGGGGGTCGAACCCTTCCTGTTGTCGTCCACCCTGCTTGGCGTTCTGTCTCAACGGCTAGTGCGAAAACTTTGCCCTTCTTGCAAGATCGAAAGTCATCTTGAAGTAGGACAGATTAACGGCTTCAATATCAGCGAAGAAGATTTGATTTATAAATCTACCGGTTGTGCTGAATGCTTGCAAATGGGCTATCAAGGCCGCACCGGTATTTATGAAATGATCGAAGTCGATACGACGCTGTCGAACATGATTCACAGTAAAGAAAGTCAGGCGGAGATGGAGCAATATTGCCGAAATCAGAGTCGCAGTTTGCGTGAAGATGGGATTCGTCGAGTATTGCTTGGTGAAACCACTTTAGACGAAGTTTTGCGGGTGACCCGAGATGGCGGTTAATCAGATGGCGTCTAGTCAGATGGTGGTTAGTCGCTCGCTTCAGCACGCGCGGCTGCGCTGAGTTCGAAATGGCTGCGTTTGAATATCAGGCCGTCAATAGCGACGGTAAAACCACCAAAGGCTTGATCGAAGCCGACACGGCGAAACAAGCTCGCCAACAATTGCGTGGTATGAGTTTGATGCCCACCGCGATCGAAGAGGTGAGCAGCAGTCATTCGACTACGGTGCAAAAAAACAATCGCGACAAACTCAACGTCGCCTTGCTCTCGTTAATTACTCGACAGTTGGCAACATTGATCAGCGCAGGGCAGCCGATTGAATCGGCCTATCACGCTATTTCGCGACAAACACCTCGGCCGCAAGCTAAGCGAATTTTGCTGGCGGTTCGAGCCCGTGTGCTTGAGGGCTACCCGCTGTCGGAAGCACTGAGAGAGTTCCCCCGTGTTTTTGATTCGATGTATTGTGCCTCAGTGCATGCTGGCGAACATTCAGGTTTGTTAGAAGTCGTAATGGAGCGGCTGGCTGACTACATGGAAGCCAAACAAGATTTGCAGCGCCGCACCGGACAAGCGTTGGTTTATCCGATATTGCTGACGGTTGTTGCATTTGCATTGGTAACCGCATTGCTGACCTTCGTTGTGCCGAATATCGTGCAAGTTTTCGAAGGATTTGATCAAGAGTTACCGATCGCGACTCAGTGGTTGATTGCGATTTCCGAATTCTTCAAGAAATTCGGTGTTGAATTGATTGTTTTGATGATTGTCGTGGTGATTGTTTATTCGCAGTTGATGAAGCTGATGAGCTTCCAGCGAATGCGAGATCGATTGCTGTTGCGTCTACCCTATGTGTCTTATCTGGTTCGCTTAGGCGACACGGCTCGTTTTACCCGCACCATGAGCATACTCGTTTCGAGCGGCGTGACTGCGCTGGATTCGATGCACATATCGACTGAGGTCATTAATAATCAGATTATCAAAACTGCGGTGAATAAAGCGGCGGGGCGTGTACGCGAGGGTGAACATATCCATACCGCACTTGAAAACACCGGCTATTTCAGCCCTTTGGTGCTGCAGTTGGTCGAAAATGGCGAGGCCAGTGGCAAACTCGGCGACATGTTAGAACGTTCGGCACGCGCTGAAGAAAATGAATTTGCGGGCGTAACCGCGTTGTTTGTGAGTTTATTTGAGCCGGCAATGATCTTGCTGATGGGGGTCGTGGTGCTGTTTATCGTGATTGCTATTTTGATTCCGATTTTCGACATGAATGAGCTGGTTTAGCGGTGTGGCAATCGCTTAAAAAATCTTCAGATTGGCACTATGTTGGGTTGGTGATTTTGTTTATGACCTTACCGCAGCTAATCGGGTCAGAGCATTTCAGATATCAGCGTGACTGGTCTTCAAGTGGTGAAGTGTGGCGATTGCTGTCAGCGCATTGGGTTCATGTTGGTTGGACGCATTGGTTTCTGAACTGCGTCAGTTTGGTTATTTTAGTGAGCTTGACTGCGCCACAGTGGTCTATCAAATCGTGGCTCATAGTAACCACTATAATAGCTTTAGGAATATCGCTGTTGTTCACTTATTTCAACCCGGATCTGGTCGCTTACGTAGGGCATTCAGGGGTGATTTATGGTTTGTTCATGCTGGCTTCGTTCAGCCTTTTCCGGCGAGACCGTTTGGTTGCCAGTTTAATTGTTGCAGCAATCGCTATCAAGTTGGTGATGGAACAAACAGGTTGGTTTGATTTTAATAGTTCTAGCTTGATTGAGGCGCCGGTCGAAGTCGACGCTCATTTATATGGCGCCTTGATTGCAATTGCAATTGCGCTGATTAAGTCTAGGTATACAATTAAGAATTGGTTTTTTGGTGGTCAACATTAATATGCAAAAAAGACACAAGCAACAAGGATTTACCTTGCTCGAAATGATCGTTGTGGTGACGATTATCGCGATACTCGCCGCCTATATAGCGCCCAAGGTTGCTGGTCGGGTTGATGATGCTCGAATTAGCAAAGCTAAGAGCGACATTCGTGTGCTCGAGTCGTCTCTCGAACTTTATAAACTTGATAATTTTGTTTATCCGGCGAGTGGTCAAGGTCTGAGTGCTTTGACCAGTCAACCGTCGGGCTCGGAACTTAAAAATTGGCGTCAAGGTGGTTATATCAAGAAACTTAACAAAGATCCTTGGGGTAATGACTATCAGTATCTATTTCCTGGGACTAATGGTGAGTTCGACGTGTTCTCGCTTGGAGCTGACGCGAGTACTGGAGGCGAGGGTGAAGCCGCTGACATCGGAAATTGGAATCTCGATTCCTAACGCCATTGCCAAGCGTCAAAGCTCGCAGCGTGGCTTTACGCTTTGGGAGCTGCTAGTTGTTGTCGCAATCGTTGCGATAACGATGTCCTTGGTGACGCTATCATTTAGCCTCGGCGATGAGCATCGTGACCTCAAGCGAATCACCAAAGACTTGGGCAAAGTGATTCATCTACTCTCACGGGAAGCCGTGTTCAAGAATCTTAACTATGCCATTTCAGTGCAGAGAAGTGGCTATCAAGTGCTCGTATATAAGGAGGGTGAATGGCATTTGAGCGAAGAGAGCTTTTATCAAAAATTCAAAATGAAGGAATCTCAATTTTCACGTTTGTTTATCAATGATCAAACTGTTGCCATTCAATCTGATGGTTCCTCAACACCGCAAATTTTGATTCTCGCCAGCGGAGAGATGACGCCTTTCGAGTGGCGTATTGGTGATAGAAAGAGTCAACATCAGGTTCGATTGCAAGGCGACCTATTAGGTACCGTGATAGCGATCGGCCCAGAGCCGATATAATTCAGATGCAGAAAGCCTTTACCTTACTCGAAGTGATGATCGCATTAATGGTGATTACGATCGGCCTTGGCGCGGCGATTCAAACCACCGCGAGCTCGACCTGGCGTGCAACCACCTTTAAGCAAAAAACGATCGGCAACTGGGTCGCTCAAAATCAGCTAGCGCTGTATCGAGCCAAGCGCATTTGGGGCAGCACCACTAGTAAGCAGGGAACTGTCGAAATGGCTAACGTTGAATGGCGTTACGAAATGACCATTACCAAGACCCCAAACACTTCGATTCGCTCGGTCGAAGTTGAAGT
>CBDTWQ010000110.1:0-6225 GCA_965364115.1 uncultured Gammaproteobacteria bacterium
CTGAAACCCAATCAGCCGACGGTTGCCACCAATAAATTCCTCCGCTACGTTACCCAGTCTGAAAACATGGCACGCATGGCGGAACATATTCCCTATGGACCCAGTCGCTTTAGTGCCTTGAATCGCATCGGCCTTCACCCGCAAACTAAAGTTTCAATGCGTGATCATTTACCGACAGCGCCACATCACCTCGACCGTGCTCTGTTTCGTGATGCCAAATGGTATGCACGAACATTAGCACTACGCAAAAATCGATTTTGGGAATGGATTAATTCATCTCAAGTGAGTGATAACTAACCATCAGCTATATTAGGCTTTGAGCCTATTTTTGATACTCATTAAAATCAATGAGTTATATTTAGCGACTTCAAGCGCAGCCGGCTGACCAAGCAATCTGCTGCGGATTTGCGATCGTTTCGGGTTTGCGATTGAAAATCCGCGAATGGCGGCCAATCTCGCTTAATTTGTCCTTTGGAGTACAGGTACCTGATCATGATCAACGAAAACACCAACCAGGTAGAAATTTACCAAAGTGAAGATGGTCAGGCTCACATCGAAGTACGGCTTGATCAGGATATGGTTTGGCTGAATAGACATCAGCTTGCCGAGTTGTTTCAGCGGGATATCAAAACGATTGGCAAGCACGTGAATAATGTATTTCGCGAGGGTGAATTGGATAGGCCAGCAGTTGTCGCAAATTTTGCGACAACTGCTGCGGATGGCAAAACCTACCAAGTCGAATATTACAATCTGGATGTAATCATTTCAGTTGGCTACCGAGTTAAATCTTTTCAAGGCACCCAATTCCGTATCTGGGCGACCCAAAGATTGAAAGAACATCTAACTCGCGGATACACGCTTAGCCAACAACGCTTTGAACAGAATGCGAAGGAACTCGAGCAAGCGCTGGTGCTGGTCAGAGAAGTCGCCCAGTCGGGCCAATTAGGGTCGGACGAGGGGCGTGGGTTGGTAGAGATTGCCAGTCGCTATACGCAGACATTTTTATGGCTGCAACGCTATGACGAAGGCTTGCTGGAAGAGCCTGTAGGCCAGAGCGGTGGAAAACTGTCGACACCCGAGCAAGCGATGACCGACCTGAACGTGTTGAAAGCACAATTAATCGAACAAGGTGAGGCGACCCCGCTCTTTGCCCAACCACGCGATGAGGGTTTGGTGGGAATATTTGGCAATTTGAATCAAACCGTATTCGGCGAGCCAGCTTACCCCACGGTCGAAAGCAAGGCGGCTCACCTGCTATATTTCGTGGTCAAAAATCACCCCTTTGCCGACGGTAACAAACGCAGCGGTGCTTTGTTGTTTGTCGATTTTTTGCATCGGAATGACTGTTTACTGAACGCGCGAGGAGAAGCGGTCATTAACGATACTGGTCTGGCAGCAATAACGCTGCTGGTGGCGAAATCGGACCCAAAACAAAAAGACGTGCTGATTCGCTTGATCATGAATATGCTGGCCAAGCCAATTTAAAACCGATACTCGTCATCACCGGTGAAACCAAACTTGGCACAAGTTTAATAACAGCCGCCAGAATCTGTTAACCGGGTCAGACCAGGGTAACTCATTGATTCCAGTGATAAACCACCCCAAAAAAGCCTGTTATTCAGCCTTAAACTGATATTTTCAGTGCCCGAAACGAGATTGTAACGAGCTCACTGTTCACTTAGTGCATGCTTATCTTGCCATCCTGCAATCATAGCGTAATTAAATTATGTGTCCCCTTACCCCTTAATTCACATTTATTGATTGACTTGGGTTTCTAATCTATGGAACGATTATTGGGTTCGGGTCTTCATTTGGCACCGATCAAACGTTTAAATTATGCGAAAGGCCATTATCACGCGCCTTTTCTGACAATGAAATCTGGGAGGATACACTTTTGAGGAACACAATTATAATGACTGTGCTAGGCACAGTAGCACTTGCAAGCGCATCAATTGGCACCGCCTACGCGGAGACAGCTGCATGCCTCATCACTAAAAACAACACCAATCCTTTCTTCGTGAAAATGAAGGAAGGTGCCGAAGCAAAGGCGAAGGAGGCCGGTATTGCCTTGAGTACATTCGCCGGTAAAGTGGACGGTGATGCAGGACCGCAAATTACGGCCATTGAAAACTGCATTGCCCTCGGCGCCAAGGGCATTTTGATCACTGCATCCAATGATTCTGTTATCCCTGCACTGAAGAAAGCACGTGCGCAAGGCGTTTTAGTGATCGCTCTGGATACACCCCTCGCTGACCCCGAAGCACAAGACATGACATTCGCTACCGACAACTTTGAAGCTGGGTTGCTGATTGGCAAATGGGCGAAGGCCAAGTTGGGCTATATAGCAAAGAATGCAAAAATCGGCATGCTTGATATCAACAAAGACAACATTTCGGTCGATGTAGCCCGTGACACCGGTTTCTTGGTCGGTTTCGGCATTGATGTACCCAATTTGAATGTGATGGGTTCGGAAACTGATCCGCGGGTTATTGGGCATGAATCCTCAGGTGCAAATCCGGAAGGTGGCGTAACGTCTGTCGAAAATTTGCTGGCTAGGGAACCCGCTATGAATGTGGTCTACACCATTAATGAGCCAGCCGCCGAAGGTGCCTATCAGGCCTTAAAAAAGGCGGGAAAAGAGAAAGGCGTGTTAATTGTATCCGTTGATGGCGGATGCCCTGGTGTTGCTAGCGTAAAATCGGGTGTGATTGGCGCGACGTCTCAACAATATCCACTTCTAATGGCGTCTAAGGGTATCGAAGCAATTGCTGCTTTCGCAAAGGATGGCTCTAAGCCTGCCGCTTCTGACGGTCTTACTTTCTTTAACACGGGCGTGAACTTGGTGACAGATTCACCCGCTGCTGGTGTGCCGTCCATCGATTCCACTAAAGGCACTGAGCTCTGCTGGGGTTAGTTTCTGGATTGTCGCTTTTTATTCCGATACAGGGGGCGGGTCGCCGTCCTCTGTATGAATAAGACGCGGCACCATTAAGTGCGTTGGGACTTGTATACGTGACGATTCAGAACGACACCGAACTGGAATCTAAAATCAGCAACGCCGATGACGTTGTTGCTACATTTGATCGCGACGATCATAGTCTCATTTCAATCGTTCGCCATGCGGTTCGAAATTATCCAACGCTGGTGCCAATGCTCGTTCTGCTTGTCAGTATCGTGGTGTTCGGTGCTTTAGCTCCTAGGTTTTTAAGCCCTGGCGTGCTGTCGCTGGTTCTGCAACAAGTCACTGTGATTGGCATCGTTGCGATCGCACAGACCCTCATTATTTTAACCGCTGGAATCGATCTTTCAGTCGGTGCCATATTGGTTTTATCGACGTTTGTCATGGGAAGACTTGCGATCAATGTGGGCGTACCGCTACCCTTGGCGATTGCTGGGGGCATGGCGATTGGCACCCTAATGGGCGCATTCAACGGGTTTTTGGTTGCTAAGATTAAGTTACCCCCGTTTATCGTAACCCTTGGAACACTGTCGGTCTTTACTGCACTCAAGCTCTGGTATTCAGGATCTGAATCGATTCGTAATTCAGACATAGAGGCGAACTCACCATCTCTGTTGTGGTTTGGCGAAGCCGCCGCAAGGCCGTTTGGCGCAACCATTACCTACGGTGGCATTGCCCTAATTATTCTGGCATTCACGTTTTGGTACATTCTTGAACATACGGCATGGGGCCGCCATGTCTATGCATTGGGTGACGACCCCGAAGCCGCCAAACTGTCAGGCATTAAAACAGATCGCACACTGATTTCAGTGTATGCCGTTGCGGGTTTGATCTGTGGATTTGGTGCCTGGGTCGCAATCGGACGAGTGGGTTCAATTTCGCCTATCTCATTCGAAGATATTAATTTGGCGTCGATCACGGCCGTCGTGATCGGAGGCACTTCTCTGTTTGGGGGGCGTGGTTCTATTCCAGGGTCGGTTCTAGGTGCATTGATTGTCGGCGTTTTCACCACTGGACTTTCTCTCGCAGGTGTCGATGACTACTGGCAAATGTTCGCGGTTGGCAATTTAGTCTTAATCGCCGTAGCCCTAGACCAATGGCTGCGAAGAGCGTCGCAATGAGCGCAGTTGAAAACCCTCTCCAGCCAGTACTCTGTGCGCGTGGTTTAATGAAACGCTATGGAACTGTTGTTGCGATGAATGGTGCCGATTTTGATCTTTACCCAAATGAAGTTTTGGGCGTGATCGGAGATAATGGGGCCGGCAAAACGACGCTCATTCGGGCACTTTCTGGCGCCACAATTCCAGATCACGGATCGATCGAACTGGATGGAAAGAAGATTCACTTCCAGTCACCGCAAGACGCACGCAAGGCGGGCATTGAGACTGTCTATCAAAATCTGGCGCTCTCTCCGGCATTGTCAATTGCGGCCAATATGTTCCTTGGCCGCGAAATTCGGAAATCGGGTGTTATGGGAAGTTTGTTTCGCCAACTGGATCATAAAAAGATGCAATCCTTTGCGCGCGATAAACTATCGGAACTTGGGCTTCTGACCATTCAGAATATTAATCAAACCGTGGAAACGCTGTCAGGCGGACAGCGCCAGGGAGTCGCGGTCGCACGTGCCGCGGCATTTGGTTCGAAGGTCGTGATTATGGACGAGCCGACAGCCGCGCTTGGGGTGAAGGAATCACGTCGTGTTTTAGATTTGATTCAAGATGTGAAGTCCAGAGGCATGCCCATTGTTTTGATCTCGCACAATATGCCGCATGTTTTTGATGTCTGTGACCGAATCCATATTCACCGCCTTGGCAGGCGTCTTTGCACCGTCATCCCCAAAGAAGTTTCAATGTCAGATGCTGTCGCAATGATGACCGGTGCACTTGAACCACCGACGGATAAAATTTTGACTAATCAACCTGCATGATTTAACGCCCTGTATCGAGTCTCTTTCCATCGGGCGGCCCTAGTTTCATCACCGCCAATTCCAAAACTCGGGGAGTCGGGATATTTCCGTTTCTTTGGCAACACTTGACGTTTTTAAGGCATGACAAGACACTGTTTTAATGATCATTAATTTCGGTTCTATCAATATCGATCACGTCTATCGGGTGCCCACCTTGCCCGAGCCAGGCGAGACTTTGGCAAGCCGCTCGTACGAAAAGTTTTTGGGTGGCAAAGGGATCAATCAATCGATTGCCATTGCCAAGTCAGGCGGCGAAGTGCTGCATCTTGGCTCGGTTGGGCAGGATGGCGACTGGGCATTGAATGAGATCAAGCGCTTAGGCGTCGATACGACGCACATCCTGATGAAAGATTGTGCCACCGGGCACGCGATCATCTTCGTGAGCGACAACGGAGAAAACCAAATTATTATCGATGGCGGCGCCAATCAAACGCTGGAAAAAGCAATGGTTGATGATCAGTTGTCGTGCGCTAACCCCAACACAGATTGGGTGTTGCTTCAGAACGAAACCAATCTGGCCGAAACGATTATCGAAAGCGCCTCTAAGTTGGGATTTAGAATAGCTTATGCCGCGGCACCTTTTGTCGCTGAGACTGTGATCAAGCTCTTGCCAAAGGTGACCTTACTCGCTCTAAATGCGATCGAAGCCAAGGCTCTGGCACACGCGCTCGATACGGATGAATCTAATATCCCCGTGAAACAATTGCTGATAACACGCGGTGAAGGTGGTTCAGAACTGTGGCTAGAAAGTCGTCTTTTAAAACAACCGGCATTTCGCGTCGCTGCGGTGGATACTACCGGTGCGGGGGATACCTTTTTGGGTAGTTTCTTATCCTGTTATGATCGCGACAACAATGCTCACTCAGCATTAGAATACGCCGCAGCGGCTAGCGCTCTGCAAGTGATGCGGGCAGGCGCCGCTTTGGCCATCCCAGACGCGAAAGACGTTCATCAATTGATACAATCGCAGGCGGCATTACCAATCATCAAAACGTGACCATCGACAGCGAAGTTAAAAGGGAGACCCGCTCTACCGTCGCGGTTGGGCATTCATATCATCAAGCTGTAAACCGTCCAAAGTGAACTTTAGAGTGGGTGACCCGCTCTAGCCCGGTTTAGTCATTTTATTTTTATGGGAAATGTACTTTTCTAGTCTGTGTTAACCAGTCCGGCAAAAAAATCAGTAAAAGTAATAATATTCTGGTTAACGCTGGCTTCTTCTAGTGCGGCCATGTAATCGGCACGTTGTTCCACCCGAACCACGATCCATGAATAGCCGCCACTTGCCAGCATGACATTC
>CBDTWQ010000111.1:0-6223 GCA_965364115.1 uncultured Gammaproteobacteria bacterium
CAGTTGGAATGCCGGTTTAACCTTGCTGCCATCGTCGAGTTCAAATTCACCCATCAACCGCGGGTCGGCATCCTCGGAATGTGATCGCACCGCACGATCTTGATGACGGTCCCACCACATTTTGTTTTCAGGTTCGATGCAAGTTTTCTCGACTTCCATATCGGAGCGAAGAAACAGCCCGAATTCATCGCTATCATCATCCGCGTTCACTAGATCGGGCGAATTGGTGTAGTTGAGTAAAAACTCTCGGTCGTATAATCCGGTTTTTATAACCTCGTGGATCATCGCCAACAATAGTGCTCCGTCGGTTGCCGGTTTGATTGGCACCCATTCATCGGCGATCGCCGCATAACCGGTGCGCACCGGGTTAATCGCGATGAACTTGCCGCCATTTCGTTTGAACTGGGCCAGCGCCATTTTCATCGGGTTAGAATGATGGTCTTCGGCGGTGCCGAGCATCAGAAACAATCGAGATCTTTCCAAATCAGGGCCACCAAACTCCCAAAAAGAGCCGCCGATGGTGTAGATCATGCCGGCCGCCATATTAACCGAGCAAAAGCCGCCGTGAGCCGCATAATTGGGCGTTCCAAACTGTTTCGCAAATAGCCCAGTCAAGGCCTGCATTTGATCACGACCAGTGTAGAGGGCAAATTGTTTGGGATCAGTTTCTCGAATTCGGTGCAAGCGTTCACTGATCGTTTGCAAGGCTTCCTCCCAAGTGATCTCTTCAAAATCTGAAGAACCCCGTTCAGACCCCGCTTTTCTTTTCAACGGTTTAGTCAGACGCGCGGGTGAATATTGCTTCATGATTCCCGAAGCACCTTTAGCGCAGAGCACACCTTTGTTGATGGGATGTTTTGGATTGCCCTGAATGAAGGTCACTTCCCCACTCTCGACGGTAACATTAATACCGCAGCGGCAAGCGCACATGTAACAGGTGGTCGATTTGATTTCGCGCTTGACTGGGGGGCTATCTGACACTTGAATGGCACTCCTGATTTTTCGACCTTGAAACCAGTTTCGACAGATTAAGCGTGCAATGCAAAGCAAAATTATTGATCACCTCAATAATTCAGCTTATTTGCAATAAATTATACTTATTTTACTCTTGCCCATATAAATTATATTTATAATTACCGACCTAACGCTCGGGGATCAATCCACGCGGTGAAAATCGCATCACGATTAACAAAATCGCCCCCATCATGACTAAACGAGTATAAGCTGCGGACGCAATCAAGTGGTCCTTAAGCCAAAACCCATCAGCCATTCCCATGGTGATGGTTTGCATCATCCAGTTACCTAAGGGTTCCGCCTCAATCCACAAGAACCAAATCACAAAACCGCCCAATACTGAACCCCAATTATTGCCAGAGCCGCCAATAATCACCATCACCCAGACCAGAAAGGTATATCGCAAAGGAATATAACCGGAGGGTGTCAATTGACCGTCCAAGGTGGTCAGCATCGCGCCGGCAATGCCACAAACAGCACAGCCGAGAACAAAAACCTGCAGATGACGACCGGTGACATCCTTCCCCATCGCACTCGCCGCATCGCGATTGTCGCGAATTGCGCGCATCATTCGCCCCCAGGGCGATTTCAACGCGCGTTCGCTAAACCACATGATAAAACCCAGCATTACCATGAACAAACCGGCATAACTGAGCTTAACCAACACGCTTGCGGTCGCAGCAGTGCCAGTGCCAAGCCATTCGGTTAGTTGCAACAACCAACCGCTTTCCATTAAATCAACCTCATAAGGCACCGGGCGTGGCAGACCCGTGACATTTTTAACCCCACGGCTAAGCCACTCTTCGTATTTCAGCACCGCAATAATAATTTCGGATATGCCAAGTGTTGCAATCGCCAGATAGTCTGAGCGCAACCCTAACGATATCTTGCCGATCAACCAAGCGGCGGCGGCGGCCACAAAACCCGCCAAAATCCAGGACCACAAAATCGACACACCCATGCCGCCAAGGTAGCCGCTATGCGCGGGATTAACCGACTCGATCAGTTCAACTGCGGGGTCAAATTGACTGCGAATCAAGAAGAAACCAAGAATCACGGTAGCGACGACTGCTGGGGTGCGCCATTTTGCGACCACCTTTTTCCGAACAATCCAAATCGCAATCACCGTCGCGATCAAACTCAGCAGTGCTAGACCGATCCCGCGACCGCCCGCAGCCCATGCCTCAGGTACTGGCGGCATCGACACCAGCATTGCGGTCAAGCCACCGAGTGCGGCAAAACCCATAATGCCAACATTGAATAAACCGGCATAACCCCACTGAATATTGACCCCGATCGCCATAATTGCGGAAATTAGACATAGGTTAAAAATTCCCAGCGCAACATTCCAACTCTGTGCGAAGCCAACCAGCAGCAACAGCGCGGCCATAATCGCGAAGTAAAGTTGGCCTTGCCGAGTCATAGCACCTTGCCTTTAATCAGGCCGGTTGGGCGCACCAGCAAAACCGCCACTAAAATAATGAATGACACGGCGAACTTGTAGTCGGTTGAGAGCAGTTGCACTAATCCCTCTGGCGCCCAGTTTTCGGGTGCCAGATAGGTCAGGAATTTTTTATAGGCGTAGGTCACCGTAACCTCAGAAAATGCGATCAGAAAGCCACCTAGAATCGCGCCCACCGGCTGGCCAACCCCTCCGACAATGGCGGCGGCGAACACCGGCAACAACAATTGCATGAAGATGAAAGGCTTGTAGGATTTGTCTAGCCCATATAGAACTCCGGCGATAGTGGCCAACACCGCGGTAATCACCCAGGTAATCATCACCACTCGATTCGGATCGATGCCTGACAGCAAGGCAAGGTCTTCGTTGTCTGAGTAGGCTCGCATCGCTTTGCCCGAGCGCGTCTTTTGTAAAAACCAGAACAACCAGGCCACCACCATCACCGCAATCGTCACCGTCAACACCTGGCTGAGCTTGATTGCCAAACCCTCGTTCAAACCGGTCATTTGCTTAAACTCGCGAGCTCGAATCAAAAATCGCGCGCCGTCGGCAAAACTCTGATCATCAGGACCAATAATCATCCGAATCAAGCCCGCCATCACAAACATCACGCCGACCGAAACAATCGCAAAGACGATCGAGTCAGCGCGCTTTTCGCGGTAGAAACGATAGACTAGTCGGTCGGTCGCCAGCGCCATCCCGATTGCCCCCAGAATGCCAAACGGCAAAGCTAATAAAGCGGTAGGCAAAGGCGCGATACTGATGCCGGCTGATTGCATCAACCAGGTGCATAAAATAGTGACCATTGCACCAAACGCCATCAGTTCACCGTGCGCAAAGTTGGCAAATCGTAATATCCCAAAAACCAGCGTCACACCGAGTGCACCCAGTGCCAGTTGGGCGCCATAAGCAGTGGCTGGCACTATCACGAAATTAGTGATCAGAACGAGCGCATTGAGAAAATCGGTCATTCGCGGTCAACCCCCCAAAAAGGAACGTCGAACATTCGGATCGGCGAGCAAAACTTGCCCCGTATCAGTAAAACGATTTCTTCCCTGCACCAAAACAAAACCATGATCGGCAATTTCGAGCGCTTGGCGGGCGTTCTGTTCCACCATTAAAATGGCGACCCCCGATTTGGCAATTTCTAGAATTCGATCGAACAATTCATCCATCACAATTGGCGAAACCCCGGCAGTGGGTTCATCTAACATTAATAATTTAGGTTGGGTCATCAAGGCTCGGCCGACCGCAACCTGCTGCCTTTGGCCACCGGACAATTCGCCGGCTGGCTGATTCCGCTTGTCTCTTAAAACAGGAAACAATTCGTAAACTTGTTCAAGCGTGTCGTCGAATCCTGACTCACGAATGTAGGCACCCATTTCAAGATTCTCTTGCACGCTGAGTGAAACAAACACATTGCGTGTTTGCGGGACGAAACCCATGCCGATTGCAACCCGCTGCTGGGGTGCCATTTTGGTAATATTTTGGCCATCCAATATGATCTGACCTTGGCGCAAATTTAGCATCCCAAACACCGCTTTCATCGCTGTCGATTTGCCTGCACCGTTGGGGCCAACCACCACCGCTATCTCGCCGCGCTCTACCGTGATATCACATTCGTGAATGATGTCCGCGCCACTGCCATAGCCCCCGGTCATTTTAGTCGCGGAAAGGAAGGTCAAGACATTTCTCCGCGGGCCTTGTGTTTACGCCCAGTGCCCAAGTAAGCCTCGATGACTTCCTCGTTCGATTTGATTTCTGCCGCGCTGCCCTCGGCTAACAGTTTACCTTCGGCCATCACGATCACGGGATCACACAGTCGAGTAATAAAATCCATATCGTGTTCGATCATACAAAAGGTGTAGCCTCGTTCCTGATTGAGCCGCTGAATCGAATCGCCAATTGTTTTTAACAAGGTTCGATTAACCCCCGCGCCGACCTCATCCAGAAAAACGATCTTGGCATCAACCATCATTGTTCGGCCCAGTTCGAGTAGTTTTTTCTGCCCACCCGAGAGGTTTCCGGCGAGCTCATCTTTGAGTTGCGGAATTTCAAGAAAATCAATCACCTCTAGCGCTCGGTGATGAATCTCTGCTTCAAATTCAAGCACTTTGGCATGACGAAACCAAGTGTCATAGAGTTGCTCGCCGGGTTGCTCAGCTGGCACCATCATCAGATTCTCCAAGACACTCAAACTGCCAAATTCATGAGCAATCTGAAAGGTCCGTAATAGACCTTTGGCAAACAGTTGGTGAGGGGGCAAACCGGTAATGTCTTCGTGATCAAGGAAAACCTTTCCGGCGGTCGGCTGGTAGGCACCAGCGATAACATTAAACAGGGTGGTTTTGCCCGCGCCATTCGGGCCGATCAAACCGGTGATGGAACCTTCAGCTATTTCCAGCGACGTGCCGTCGACGGCACGAATGCCGCCGAAATGCATGTGGACATCATCGACTTTGATCATTTCGGTTCACAAAAAAACGGCCAGCTGCTTAAGCGCGCTGGCCGTGATCCAAAAAACGTAATCTAGAAAGTTAAAAGATTAGTGGTAGGTGACCGTGGTGAACTCACCGTTCTTGATTTCAACTTCACGAAAGGCGCCGGCTGATTCGCCTGAACCAACTAACTCGACAGCCGTTCCACCGACATAATCGATTTCACCGCCCGCGGCGAGAATTTTCAACGCCTTAGCCAGTTCACCCGGATAGATTTTCTTACCGGGTGCATTCGCAACTCGCATGATATGGTTCTTGAATTCCGCGCTATCGCTTGAACCAGCCGATTGCATCGCCAACAAAATCAGCGCTGATGCGTCATAGGTTTCCGGAACATAGGGGTCAGTGCCGCTAAATCCTTTGCCTTCAGTGATTTCTCCCATCATCTTAGCACCCGGGCTATCGGTTCCAGGAACGGTTCCAAACGAGCCGTTAATTTCGTTGCCAAAGGCGGCCGCTAACGAATCGCCAACCATGCCATCGGGCAACATAAATGTTTCAAACGCACCTGTATCCAGCGCCGCTCGAATTACACCCTTGCCTCCTTGGTCGAGATAGCCGGCTACCACTAACAATTCACCGCCGCCAGACGAAAGTGCGCCGACCTCAGCCGAGTAATCCGCTTTGCCATCTTCATGCGCCGCTACAATAGTGATAATGCCGCCCGCTGCAGTAAAAGATTCTTTAAAGCTGTCGGCTAGGCCTTTGCCATAATCATTGTTGGTGTAAGTCACTGCAACCGAACGAAAGCCACGTGCTTCGAGCACCTCTGCCATCACCTGCCCCTGACGAGCATCCGAAGGTGCCGTGCGGAAAAACAGATCCCGATCAGCAATGGTGGTTAAAGCCGGTGATGTCGCCGATGGTGAAATCATAACGACACCATTGGCGACCGCTACATTATTCAACACCGCGGTGGTCGCGCCGGAACAAGTTGCGCCATTGATTGCGGAGACACCTTCAGAGGTAACCAAACGTTCTGCTGCCGCTGTCGCGGCGGCGGCATCAATACAAGTGCTGTCGGCTCGAACCGAAATCACCTGTTTTCCGCCTAAAAATAGGCCACTGTCTGAAACTTCTTTAATCGCTAGTTCACCACCCAATGCCATCGGTGCGACCAAAGATTCAGTCGGACCGGTGAAGCCTTGCAACATTCCAATCTTGACCATATCAGCCGCTATTAAGGTGCCACTGGCTATCGCCAGACTAAGGCCAACTATCGCTTTACGTTTGATCATTCGCATGATTT
>CBDTWQ010000112.1:0-6190 GCA_965364115.1 uncultured Gammaproteobacteria bacterium
TTTCGCACCGTGGCGGGCATCGACTCGAACGGCGTGTCTATCATCGCGGTGAAGGCGCTCGGCGGCGCAGGTCATGCAGGCGGCAACCGTTTCCCCGAAGGCGCGGCTGACCCTGATTACGTAGCGCTGCAGAATTTCTCCACGCGCGCTCGTTCGTGCATGCCTGATCCGACCAGCGCAGAAAGGTTCTCGCTCGGCAGTGGTTACGAACAGTTGCATCGCATCGTTTCCACCCTCGGTTCGCGCCCACCGACCACAAATGAAATCAATCTGGTTGAGACCGCCAGCGATCAAGAGGGCATCGAGACGGCACTCGATAACCTGATGGATGATGTGATGGATGAGCCCTTCTTCTATGAACGAATCAAGGAAATGTACAACGATCTGCTGCTGACCAACAAATCGCAGAGTGAGGGCAACTCTCCCAATACCAACTTCGATCTGGACGCATTCGCTAATCGCGATTACTACGAGGACAACTTTAGCGGCAATGAACGCAACGATCTTCATAGGCACGCCAACTATGGCTTCGCACGTGCGCCGCTTGAGTTGATCGTTCATGTGATTGAAACGAATCGCCCATTCACCGAAATTCTGACCGCGAACTACACAATGGTTAACCCCTATTCAGCGGTTATATATGGCGTTAACGCTGGCGATTCTTCGTTTCCCTTCACCTCGGATGGGAACATCAACAATCACGACCGTGATGATTTCCGTCCGGTCAGCAACCTCCAACAGACTAGCGGAGACATGGTGCCAATTGCCGGAATTGTGTCGACCCATTCTTTCTTGGCGCGCTACCCATCAACCTCGACCAATGTAAATCGCGCGCGCGCGAGATACGTATTCGACTACTTCCTTGGTATCGATATTGAAGGCCTTGCGCCGCGTGACGGCCTCGATTTAAATAATGTCATCGGTAGTGTTCCGACTTTCGAAGACCCCCAATGCACGGTCTGTCATGAAGTGATGGACCCGATTGCCGGCCTCTTCACCAAACGTGATAATGAAGGTGAGTATGATGATAACAACGCCTATCGGCACGACTCTAGCACCAACGGTGTGCCTCGCATGGTGCCCGCAGGTCTATCCATCGACCCGGTCGATGCACTAGATAACGCTTATCTGAATGAACCGCTGGTATGGCTCGGGCAACGCTTGGCGGAAGATGACCGTTTTGCGGATCGCACGGTGCGCATTGTGCTTGAGGGCCTTACCGGAATAACCGCGACTTCACCGGCCACCACCTCATTTATCAACGACACCAAGAACAGCTTCGTTGCCGGTGGTTTCAACTTCAAGAACCTGGTGAAGCGAGTGATATTGAGTAACTTCTTCCGCGCCCGCAATTTAACCGCCAATGAAGAACCCGCAGACTTCGCCGATATCGGCGCGGGTCGTCTGAGCACTCCCGAGGAACTCCATCGTCGGATAACGGCTGTCACCGGCGGCAGCTATGAATGGCGTGGGCCCAATTCAAACCAGGGCCTCGATGGTAGCCACTACCTGAACTATGGCGGTATCGATTCGAACCAGACCGTGGTTAGAACCACCGAACCCACCTCACTGATGAACGGGATCCAAGGCCGCATTGCCAATCAAGTGGCTTGCGAACGCGTCGCGCTAGATCTATACAACAGTGGCACGCTGTTCCCCAATGCGGACGAGAATGACACGCCAGACAACGCGTCAGGTGAAACCGCAATAAGGCAAAATTTAGCCTTCCTGCATCGGCGCCTGCTCGGACAAGATCTCGACATCAGTGACGTCGAAATCAACGCCAGCTATCAATTATTCCTCGATGCGCGGGCTATAGGCGACACCGTAATTCCGAACGAATGTCGTGGCGGTGGTGGCTCGACTGATACCAATGGCACGGTGTTGCCATGGATAGCTGTGACCGCTTATTTACTGCGCGACTACCACTTCCTTTACCAATAGATCGGCGCTGGAGAATCAGAGATGAAACGACGTGATTTTTTAAAAATGACCACCACCGCGAGTGGCATGCTGATGTGTGGCGGTGTTAAAATGGCAATGGCGCAGGGTGCGCCTGGCCCTTACTGGCTGATGATTGAGGCGAACGGTGGCTGGGACCCAACTAGTTTTTGTGATCCCAAAGGTTCTGGGTTAGGCCCCAATGGCGACATCAACAACTACGATGTTAGCGACATTGGCATGGCGGGTAACATTCCTTATGCACCACCACCAGATTCATTCGCATCCGACACCACTTTATACCGCAATAGCGACTTCTTCGGCAGCCACTTTGGAAGGTTGGTGGTGATCAACGGGATAAACCATCAAACCAACTCGCATGCGTCAGGCCAGCGCGCCAGCTGGACTGGCACACTGACTAAGAACTATCCCAGCATAGGGCCTTTAGTAACGTCGATGCGGGCACCAGAGATTGCGCTGCCCTTTATCGCCCACAGCAACGCAGCGGTCTCCCAAACCGCGGGGTTGGTGCCTCGCAGCATTGTCAGCCGCACCAACTTGAACACCATTCGAGAGTTAGTCAATCCTAATCTAACCAGTGTGACGCAAACCAACCAATATCACTCGAATTCGGTGATGAGCCTGATCGAAACTGCTGATTCAGCACGACGTCAGCGAAAACTGGCCGATCAACGTTTGCTCCGTTTGAAAAACGCGCTCTCGATGCACAACGCGGCGCGCAATCGTGATGTCTCTTCATTGAATAATTTCGTAACCAGACTTGATGCGACTTCAGCAGCCAACAGCTACGTGAGATCTCGAGGTCAGGCTCATGTGCTTTTTAATCAGGCGCAAACCGCATTTGCTGGGTTTGAATCTGGGTCGACTCATTCAGCCCAAATTCGTATCGGTGGTTTCGACACTCACGATGACCACGACGAGCGGCACTATCCGCGATTGATGGACTTACTTGCCGGCGTCGACAACATCATCACCGACGCAACCTCGCGAGGCATTGCCGACAACCTGATCATTGTGGTGGGCTCTGATTTTGGACGCACCAATAAATATAACGACGACAATGGCAAGGACCATTGGCCACACACCAGCATGATGGTCTGGGCTGCGCCACAATTCATCAACGGCAACCGGGTAGTCGGCTCCACCGATAACAATCAGGTCTCCCAACTAGTCAATCCAACGACCTTTGCGCCGAGCAACAGTGGTATTGAGTTGACTCCAGAACACGTGCATCAGGCATTCCGTAATGTTGCTGGAATCGACCAGGAATCCGCGGTGACTAACGCCTTCCCAATCAACCAGCCCGTGCTGCCCATCTTCAGCTAAAAGACCAACCGCTCGATCAATAATAAAGAAGCCAGAATCAAGGGGGTCAGCGCTGGCCGATCGATCTGCGCCCCTCGGGGCCAGATCAATCGCGATTGATCCATTGATTGCCACCACTCGCGCGCAAAAGTGACCAACTCAATGCCCGACAAGCAGATTTCACTGATTTGATAAGTCCCGATAACTGATACAGATGGGCAACCACTGAAAGTCAGCGGATTTCTTGCTTTACTGTTTTCATCCATAAATTTCCAAACTAAAATGACCCATTTCAACGAGAACTCGTAGCGAAAAATCTTTCAGAGCACTAGGGCACAAAAACTTAATGTTAACGACAGTTCAGAAAAAATTATCAGCGCGCTATCTTCTCCTTTCACTTTGCTTGTGTGTTGGCCATTCTCAAGCAAATCCATTGAGTGACGCGGCGCGCATACTTGAACAATTCAACATGCAGCGTCTGAACGAACAGCAATCACTAGCCGGGGCTAGCATCGATGTTTTCCGCAGCGATGGTTGCAGCGGAGGATTGTCAGCCGCTTGGCAGACGATGGCTGAGAGCTGGCCTGAATTTGCGCAGGCGGTCGGCAAAGCGCCTCCCTGGGAATATTGTTGCACCGAACATGATCGCTTTTATTGGCAGGGCGACAGCGTCGATGGCTTTGAAAAACGACTGCAGGCCGACAACCAATTGAAACATTGCGTAGAACAGTCCGCGATCACGCACAGTGCTGCCATCGCACAGCGGCTTGATCTGGTCGAGACCGATGTTGTAGACGTGTTCAATCTAACCGCAGGACTCATGTTTCGTGCGGTGCGTGTCGGTGGCGGCCCATGCTCTGGCTTAGCATGGCGTTGGGGGCACGGCTGGCCGCAATGCGGATCCGACACAATCCCGTTAGACCCAAAGCTTAAAAACCAATGGGTGATAAGATCTGAAAATGCCCAACGGGTCGAAATGCTCAATAGCCAACCAGCTGAATACTCGACATTGAGGGCATAGAAGATCGGCCCTTGGTTGGAGTGGTCGAGACCGGGGGGAATTTCAATTCGGTCGATACGCTCAAGAAACACCCAGCAGAGATCTATTTCTCGCGGCGCGTTTTCTAAACAACAATCTACCTGCATACGATCAAAAAACTTAGTTTTCCGCACATCCCGTTAAGGGATCATCAAACAATTCTGCTATGATTAACTGCACAATAAATAATTGACAATTTCTTTGATCTCTCACCTAGGAGCCTCGCATAAACGGTAGTGTAATACTGATCAATTTGATCGGTGGTGTCGCCTTACTACTTTGGGGCTTACGCATGGTGCGCATCGGTATCACCGACGGCTGGGGTAGCGAACTCCGCAGCGCACTGGGTGCCAGCCTGAACAACCGCTTCAATGCCTTTCTGACCGGCCTCGGTGCCACTATGCTGTTGCAAAGCAGCAGTGCCACCGCTTTGCTGGTGTCGTCTTTCAGCGCGCAGGGCATCATATCAACCGCCACCGCACTAGCGGTGATGCTGGGTGCCGATATCGGCACCACGTTGGTGGCTCAAGTTCTCGCTTTCGACTTATCGGCCTTGTCTCCCTTTCTGATCGCGATTGGTGTCATTCTGTTCACCTATTCACCCGGAGGCCGCAAACGAGACATTGGCCGTTTGATTCTGGGTATCGGCATGATGCTGCTAGCACTCAATTTGATTGTTGCTGCATCGCTACCGATGCGTGAATCTGTGATCGTCCAGCAAATTTTTGTAGCGCTTGGTGAAGACCTGATTTTGGCGATTATTTTCGCCGCTTTATTGGCTTGGGCATCACATTCCAGCCTGGCCATTGTGCTCCTTATCATCAGCCTGGTTAGCACCGGCGTGCTCGAGCTTACGGTCGCGTTCGCGTTTGTGCTTGGCGCCAATATCGGCGGTGCCATTCCGCCCGTGGTTGCAACCCTGAGCGCCAATCGCTTTGCCAGACAACCACCACTTGGTAACTTGCTGTTCCGTGTGATGGGGGTGATTATCGCCTTACCGATGATCGACCTAGTCGGCGCTTGGATGTCTCCGATCGATGTCAGCGACGCTCGGCAAGTAGCGAATTTTCATCTATTTTTCAATCTCGCATTAGTGATTTTGTTCTTCCCTCTTATCACCTGGATGGTTGACATTACCGAGCGAATTTTGCCTGAAGACAGCGCTGCCACCGATGAGATGGAACCCCGAGACCTCGACCGAGGTGCTTTCGAAAATCCTTTGGTGGCGCTAGTCAATGCCGAGCGCGAGGTGCTGCGAATGGGTGAGTTGGTTGAACTGATGTTCCGCAATGCTTTCGTCGCGCTGAAAAAGAACGACACCGAATTAGCACTACAAACACGCGAAATGGATGATGTGGTCAATCGTTTCTATGATGGCGTAAAGCGTTATCTGACCTCACTGGCACGGGAATCTTTAGGAGAGAAAGAAAGCAAGCGTTGCACCGAGATTTTAAGTTTCGCGACCGATATAGAACATATCGGAGATATTATTTCAGGCGATTTAATCAATAACATTTTGCGCAAGAAACTAGTTAGCCGAGCGAAGATGACACTGCAGGATCGAGAAGATCTAAATAGTCTCTATCAGCCGGTCCTCACCGCCTTCCAACTCTCTTTAAGCGTGTTCACTTCTGGAGACCTGCCGCTCGCACGACAGCTTCTGGCGAGAAAATATAAATTCGTCAAACGCGAGAAAAAAGCAGTTTTAAATCATTTGAAAAAGCTACAGGAAGATTCGAATTACGACTCCAGGCTCAGCGCTTTGCAACTCGACGTGCTTCGCGATCTGAAACGAATTAATTCTCATCTCGCTACCGTGGCCTATCCCATTCTCGACGATGCAGGTCAGCTTCGGAGCCGACTGCGAGGCAAGAATAAGCCAAT
>CBDTWQ010000113.1:0-6175 GCA_965364115.1 uncultured Gammaproteobacteria bacterium
CTGAAGACACTGCGAAATCAGATAATCCTCGCAATTAAAAGTCTGAACTAATCGAAGCGCAGCCAGTAGCAGGGTGGATTAACGAAATTAATCGAAATTCGCTGCTAGTCATGCAGTCGATGGTTAGAGTGTAGGCACTTGATCCGGCCAATTGACGGCTTCGTCAATTGGTAGAGCGGCTGCGGTCTGTGGTTTTCTCGGTTAGACCGAAAGTTTTATCGGGCAGAAAAGACCCGATTATATTGCTCGACCGTCTTGACGAAAGTGGTGCATTTGCTCAGCCACTTCAATTTCTTAGCACCTGCATAGGTGCATGTGCTGCGAATGCCACCAAGCAGATCTTGTATGGTGCTATGAATCTCACCGCGATAAGGAACTTGAATTTCACGGCCTTCAGACGAACGATACTCCTTAAGCCCACCGAAGTGCTTGTCGTTTGCCGCTTTTGAGCTCATTCCATAGAAATTAACAAATTGGCGGTGTTCGATCTGGTCTTCCCAGCCGGCATCTGTTTTCTTCACCTCGCCGCTTTTATAATAGCGGGTGATCACCTCACCGCCACCTTCATCATGACCCGCCAGCATGCCGCCTAGCATCACGAAGTCGGCACCAGCGGCAAAAGCCTTGGACAAGTCACCAGGGCAGGTGCAGCCGCCATCAGCGATAATATGCCCACCCAAACCATGCGCCGAATCGGCGCACTCGATCACCGCGGAAAGCTGCGGGAAACCAACCCCAGTTTGAATTCGAGTGGTGCAGACGCTGCCGGGGCCAATGCCAACCTTGACAATGTCTGCACCGCTTAGAATCAGCTCTTCGGTCATTTCGCCGGTAACCACGTTACCCGCGATAATGACGATCTGTGGATAGGCGTCGCGCAGCTGTTTAATGAAATCAGAGAAGCGTTCCGAGTAACCGTTTGCGACATCCACACAGACATATTTAAGCCGGTCGCCGGTCTGTTGATAGACCGACTCAAATTTATCAAAATCTTGGGTGGTGATGCCGGTTGAGTAAGCGACATGCTCTCTACGGTTGCTCGTGCTGTCGCCGAAAAAATCGATCAATTCTTTAGCGTCATAATTTTTCACCAAGCAGGTGAATAATTTGAGCTCCGCCAGAGCGTCGGCCATCGCAAAGGTTCCAACGCCGTCCATATTGGAGGCCATGATCGGAATCCCGCGATAGTCTTGTGTGCTGTTGCTTTGATAATTCCGAAAGCTAAATTCGCGTTCTAACTCAACGTCTTTACGACTGCCAAGTGTGCTCCGCTTGGGCCGTATCAAAACGTCCTTGTAGTCAAGCTTAGTGTCGTCTTCTATTCGCATTGTTCAGGCCAGGCAGAGCTAGGCTGTTGCCTAGCGGGTACGCGCGCAAACGCCGTCGTCACCGAAGAAAAAAGCGATTTCAGCTTGTGCGGTGTCGAGACCATCAGAACCGTGAACCGCGTTTTCGTCAAGAGTTTGCGCAAAGTCAGCGCGAATTGTTCCGGCTGCCGCATCTGCGGGGTTGGTAGCGCCCATCGCGTCGCGATGTTTGGCGATCGCATTCTCACCTTCTAATACTTGAATTATCACGGGTCCTGAGGTCATGAAGGCTACCAGATCATTATAAAATGGGCGTGCTTTGTGCACGGCGTAAAACTCGCCCGCTTTTTCTGCACTCAAATGTTCCATACGTGCGGCAACGATGCTAAGACCGGTTTTTTCGAAGCGGCTGTAAATCTCGCCGATCACATTTTTGGCGACGGCATCAGGTTTGATAATCGAAAGGGTGCGTTCGACGGACATTGCGGAAACTCCAAGATAGAAAAACGATCAGAATGATACTCCATGAGGCGAAAAATGCATCTGAATTCTGTTTGATAGCGCTCCTTATTGCCTTTATTGCGATCTTTGACTCGACAAATTAATGATTTTTTCGTGACTGGAGCTATTCATTGGTTTCGGTAAACTAAACGATCTCAAATCTTGGCGTCATCGATGAACACTGGCACGCACCAACGTAAATATCTAAAAGACTATCAATCACCCAATTTCACAATTGATACCACCCGGTTAGTGTTTCATCTGGCTGAGTCAACCACACGGGTAATCAGTCACCTCAGCCTGCGACGTTTGACCACAGACAGTGACGCGCCGTTAGTGCTGGATGGGGTTGGATTATCGTTGATCGAGCTGCGTCTGGATGATCAGGCGCTGCAGCCGGGTGATTTTAAGCAAGCCGAGCAAACTCTGACGATTCCAAACCTGCCTGATAATTTTGAGATTTATTGCGAAGTTGAAATTGACGCGGCGGCGAATACCCGTCTTGAAGGTTTGTATCTTTCAAATCGCAATTTTTGCACTCAATGCGAAGCCGAAGGCTTTCGTCATATCACTTATTATCTCGACCGGCCTGATGTAATGTCGGTTTTCACCACCGAGATTCATGCGGACCGAAAGTCGTATCCGGTGTTGCTCTCCAATGGCAACCGCGAGGACGTCGGTGAGAATGACCAACAGCATTGGGTTCGATGGCACGACCCTTATCCCAAGCCATGTTATTTGTTTGCTCTGGTTGCGGGTGACCTAGCTTGCGTTGAAGGGCAGTTTCAAACCCGATCAGGCCGTGACATCAGTTTGCAAATCTATACTGAGCATCATAATCGAGACAAATGTGATCATGCATTGGGCGCGCTGCAAAAGGCGATGCAATGGGATGAGGAAGTCTATGGCTTAGAGTATGACTTGGATCTTTACATGATTGTTGCGGTTGATGACTTCAATATGGGCGCGATGGAAAATAAGGGGTTGAACGTTTTTAACACCAAGTATGTGCTCGCTAATGTAACAACTGCTACTGACGATGACTACCTCTCAATCGAGGCAGTGATTGCTCACGAATACTTTCACAACTGGACCGGAAACCGGGTGACTTGTCGCGACTGGTTTCAACTGAGTTTGAAGGAAGGCTTAACTGTTTTTCGTGATCAGCAATTCAGCGCCGACACTTTTTCGCCTGCGATTCAACGTATCAATGATGTTCGAGTGCTGCGTAATCATCAGTTTGCCGAAGACGCGGGGCCGATGGCACATCCAGTCAGACCCACCTCGTATCAAGAAATCAATAACTTCTATACCGCAACCGTTTACAACAAGGGTGCTGAAGTCGTTCGCATGATTCATTGTTTGTTAGGGCGAGAGCGTTTTCGCCTCGGTATGGATTTATATTTTGAGCGTCATGATGGCGAAGCGGTTACCACCGATGATTTTGTCAGCGCGATGGAAGATGCCTCAGGCGTTAGCTTAGATCGATTCCGACGCTGGTATGAGCAATCAGGCACACCTCGAATCGACTTGCGACGCGAGTACGATGAAAGCTCGAAACGATTGACCCTGAAGATTACTCAGCAGGCAGGAACCACTCAAGGGGAGAATAATCGACCCTTTCATTTACCCATGCGGCTGGCGTGGTTTGATCCGAATGGGGCCGCCTTGCCACTCGATTCCTCCGCAATCATGGAACAGGTGGTCGATATAACTCAGCATCAAACGAGTTTGCATTTCGAGTCAATGCCAGCCAACGCAATGATCTCTGCCTTTCGTGGATTTTCAGCGCCAATCATTCTCGATACGGATCTCAGCGATGATGAGTTGGCTCGCTTAATGATTTGTGACACCGATCCATTCAACCGCTGGGAAGCCGGCCAGCAGCTGACCACGCGAGTGATGTTGGGCATGCTGTCTCACGATCGAGACGAATGGTCGCGGCTTCAGCTGCCTTTGGTTAGCGCTTACACGAAACTGATTGAAAGCTCGCTGCAGGACATGGACTTGGTGGCTGAAATGCTGGTTTTGCCGGGCGAAAAGTTTATTGCCGAGCTGTTGGATCAGGTTGATGTGCACCGTGTCAGGGAGGTTAGGGAGGCGGTTAGGCAGATGATTGGCGAACAGAACCGTGAATCGATACTGCATTCGTATCTAAAAACTCAGCACACCGACGCCTATCAACTAAACCCTGAATCGATTGCTCGCCGTCGGCTGAAGAATGTTTGTTTGAGTTATTTGTTGCAGTTGCAAGAACCGCAATTTTTTGACCTTTGCAAAACTCAGTTTGAGCAGGCCGACAATATGACCGATCAAATCGCTTGCATGGGGATTGTTCATTATGCCAATGATTTGAGAGATGAGATTGTCGAGCGGTTTTATCAGCAATGGGAGGGCACTCCGTTGGTCATCGATAAATGGTTTTCAGCCTTGGGCTCAAGTCAATTAGACAATGCGCTTGAAATGGTTAAACCGTTGTTTCAACACTCAGCCTATAGCTTGAACAATCCCAATCGAGCGCGATCTTTGTTGGGGGCGATGATGGCCAACACCCGCGCCTTTCATCAAAGCGATGGCGAGGGTTATGTATTTGCAGCCGAAAAAATAGCTCAGCTTGACCAAATTAATCCACAGATTGCGGCTCGTCTGGCGAACCCATTTGTGTTCTGGCACAAGTTGATTCCGGCGCAGGGAGATTTGATGAAAGCCCAGATCGGAAAGTTGTTAGACAAGCCTGATCTCTCGAATGATCTACGTGAAGTTTTAGCCTCTAGTTTTCAGAGCTAGCCCGCGAATATGTCGACCGATATACAAGTCGTTATTCCTGGGTTATTTGATCTGCCGCTTAGCGAGATTTCGCCGTCATTTGTGGCTGATGCACTGCCGAACTTAAATCAACTGTTGCGTTTCGCTTCAATTCAGAAAAATCAAGCTTTTAGCGTCGATTCAATCTTACAGAAATCGCTTAACTTGAATTTAGCTAGTGGTGCTTGTTTACCGATAGCCCAGGCTTTTGCGGAACCTGATGAGATCGGCGATCACAATATGATGATCTTCGAGGCGGTCCATCTACTGCCTGATCTGAACAACGCGGTGGTTATTCCGATCGCTAAGAACGAAAAAAATAACACCGATATAAATATAATAATCAAAGGCCTGAATGATTTTTTTGATATGGATTTTGATATTAGATCAGTAGCCGATGGGCTTTTTTTTATTCGGCTCCATGAGTGTTTGGCACCACGACATTATCCGCATATTTTGTCGGTTCTGGGTAAACCGGCCAATCCCTATATCGAGCAATCTCGTGCCAATTTGCCATGGTATAAATTGCTCAATGAAATGCAAATGTTCCTCCACCAACATGAGTCAAATCAGCAGCGACTGCTGCAAAGTTTAAGCCCGGCGAATAGCCTTTGGTTCTGGGGAGCGGGGGAGATTGAGATGAACGAATCGATCGAGTCCGAATGGTTTTGTGACGATTTTATCCTTAACCGATTTGCAACTAGCCTAGGATTGGAGACGGCCTCTATAGCTGACATCGATTCAGCCTCAGCTTCCAACAATGCCGTGGTAGTCTCGTTGCTGGCGTTGGAGGCACTGAAGATCAATCAGCAAATTGAACTCGATCAATTGTTGCTAGATTTAGAGCAGCAGGTTTTTAAACCGGTGTTAGAAAATTGTCGTCAAAACAATAAAACAGCCGTGTTGCGCGCTGGCTCAGAAACAGATTTTCAAATGCCACCGAGATCTAAGTTTAAATTTTGGCGCGGTGGCAAAACACTGCTGGATTGGCACGGTCTTCGGGTATAGGCCTAGCTTTAAGTATCGATCTAACGAACCTAAGCAAGCTGGTTTTTATGCGCCTGAGAGGCCAGCAATTTGCCGAATATACGCATAAATATTATTACCCAACAGTGATCATGATAGAGTTGACGTTATTCAAATAAAGCTTGAATCAACTCGGCGATCTTGAACTTTTTCTTATCCGTCGCTGGCTTGACTTTACTGTGCGAGAATAGCGAATCCAATCTGGTTGGTTATTATGACTCCGAATAACAACATTCGTAACTTTCAAACCGTTGAGCAAGTGATTGACGAGTTGAAACCTGGGTATCCCGTTTATTGTTTGCGCCCAGCGGAACTGCAACGACAGGCGCGTCTGTTTCTGGATACCTTTCCTGGCCGAGTCATGTATGCGGTTAAATGCAATCCGCATCTGGCGGTGTTGCAGGCCTTATACGATGCGGGCATTCGTCATTTTGACACGGCTTCGTTGGCTGAAATTGCGCTAGTGCGCGAGCACCTGCCGCAGGCCGATTGTTATTTCATGCATCCGGTTAAAGCGCGAGCGTCGATCATGGCGG
>CBDTWQ010000114.1:0-6119 GCA_965364115.1 uncultured Gammaproteobacteria bacterium
AGCAAGGCCGCTTGCTCATTCAGAGCCTTAATAGCAGTCGCAACTTGCGGATCAAGATGATGACCATCGATGTCGATGAAAAACACATAGGCCCATTTACGACCCGGCGCCGGTCGAGATTCGATCTTGTTCATGCTGATGTCGTTGTCCGCTAAGGGTTGCAACAACCCGAGCAACGCACCCGGTACATTTTTAGTTGAAATCAATAGAGATGTTTTGTCATTTCCACTGCGGCCAATCTCTTGATCGCCAATGATTACGAAACGAGTGGTATTGTCAGACAAGTCCTCGATATTCTCGTGACACACTTTCAGTTCGAAAATATCAATCGCGGGAACGCCACAGATTGCGGCGGCGTTGGCTTCCTGGCTAGCGAGCCGTGCTGCCTCGGCATTGCTGCTGACCGGGATGCGTTCAATCGATGGGAAATTCTGATCTAACCATCGTCGGCATTGGGCAAAAGATTGCTGATGTGAATAGATGCGCTGAACCGATGACAAGTCCTGTGAGAGGTTGGCTAGATGATGGTGAATTCGCACTTCCACTTCACCACAGACCTTTAAATCAGAATCGACGAACATATCAAGCGTGTGACTCACCACGCCTTCGGTAGAATTTTCTACCGGAACTAACCCATAATTGGCACGACCTGCAGAAACCGAAGCGAACACATCAGGAATGCTGCTCATCGGCACGGTCGAAACCGAATGGCCAAAATGTTTCAACGCGGCACTTTGGGTAAAGGTGCCTTCGGGGCCTAAATAAGCAATCTTGAGGGGCTGCTCCAACGCCAAACACGCCGACATCACTTCGCGAATCAACCGCCCTATTTCATCATTATTCAAAGGCCCCTGATTGAGGTCTCTCAAACGTTTGATCACCTGAGCTTCACGATCGGGCATGAAAAAACTGATCTTATCGTCGGTGCTCGGATCGATCTCGCGTTTAACTTCAGCAACTTCTACCGCACAACTCGCGCGTTGATTGAAGAGTTCAAGCAACTGTTTGTCAATCGCATCGATGCGAGTGCGAAGACCTTCCAACGCAAGGTTTTTCATCAGCTTCAGTCGTCTTCTGTGGGAGTCTCTGAATCCGAGTCAGGCTCTTCATCGCTGGCGGCAACCGCTTCGATCTGCACCAATTGCTCGTTCTTGCCCAGCTTGATCAAAGTAACGCCCTGAGTGTTTCGGCCTAGAACCGAAATGTCTTGCGCGGGCGTACGCACCAAGGTGCCGCCGTTGCTAATCAGCATTAGTTCTTCGTCACCGACCGTTTTGATCGCGCCGATAACTTTGCCATTACGCACCGATGTCTGGATTGAGATCACACCTTGACCGCCCCGCCCTTGAACCGAAAAATCACTTGTTTTGGTGCGTTTGCCAAATCCATTTTCAGTCGCAAACAGCACTTGACCCTCGTTATCCTCGAGTGCAATCAATGAGATGACTTCATCGGCGGGCTTAATTTTGATGCCCCGCACGCCAGCTGCTGTTCTACCCATAGCGCGGACATCACCTTCGGCAATTCGAATTCCTTTGCCACTGCTGGTGAACAACAACATCTCAGACTTACCATCGGTTAGTTGAACACCAATCAGACTATCTTCGTCGCGCAAATCGAGCGCGATAATGCCGCTGGTGCGAGGCCTTGAAAAACTCGATAATGGTGTCCGCTTCACCTTCCCACTAGCGGTCGCAAAGAAAATGAATTTGTCTTCAGGATAATCGCGCACCGGCAATATTGCGGTGATTCGTTCGCCTTCCTCGAGCGGCAATAAATTAACCATGGGTCGGCCACGCGCGGTGCGGCTACCGATCGGTAATTGATACACTTTTTGCCAGTAGACTTTGCCTCGCGTGGAAAAGCACAGCAGTGTATCGTGAGTTGATGCGGAAAACATTTGCTCGACAAAGTCTTCATCTTTGACTTTGGTCGCTGCTTTGCCTCTGCCGCCACGCCGTTGGGCTGAATAGCTCTCTAATGGCTGCGCTTTGGCATAGCCTAGGTGCGAAATCGTGACCACCACATCTTCTTCGCTAATCAGGTCTTCAACTGTTAGATCAGAATGGTTTTGCAGGATTTCAGTTCGGCGGGGGTCAGAAAATTCTTCGTTGATTTCTTCAAGTTCGCGCCGGATTTCGTGCTTCAACCGTTCATCTCGATTAAGAATATCGAGTAAGTCTTCGATTTTCTCGATAATTTCGCGATACTCAGAAATGATCTTGTCTTGTTCCAGTCCGGTCAGCTTGTGTAAGCGCAAATCGAGAATGGCCTGGGCTTGTTTTTCGGTCAGTCGATAGACGCCATTAACCAAGCCAAAGTGATCTTCCATCTCGTCAGGACGTGAAGAATTAGCGCCTGCTCGATTCAACATTTCCGTCACCACTCCGGGTGGCCAGGCTTTTTCCAACAGGCCCACTCTTGCCTCAGCTGGGCTAGCGCTCCTTTTGATCAATGCGATGATTTCATCGATATTTGAAAGCGCGACCGCGAGGCCCTCGAGCAGGTGTGCTCGGTTGCGCGCCTTGCGCAAGTCAAAAATAGTGCGGCGAGTCACCACCTCACGGCGATGGACGATAAACGCCTGCAGAATTTGTTTGAGATTAAGCAAACGTGGTTGACCCTTAACCAGCGCAACCATGTTGATGCCGAATACGTTTTGCATCTGAGTTTGCTTGTATAGATTATTCAAAACAACATCGGCTAACTCGCCACGACGGAGTTCAATCACCATCCGCATGCCGTCTTTATCAGACTCATCTCGCAAGCCGGTGATGCCTTCAAGTCGTTTTTCTTTAACCAATTCGGCAATTTTTTCAAGCAAACGCGCCTTGTTAACCTGGTAAGGCAGCTCATTGACGATAATGCTTTGCTTGCCAGACTTTTCTTCTTCGATATCTGTTTTAGCGCGCAAATAAATCTTGCCTTTACCGGTTAGATAGGCCTCTCGTATCCCGCGAGCGCCGTTGATATAGGCAGCGGTTGGAAAGTCTGGGCCAGGAATAGACGTCATCAATTCATGAATTTCGATATCGGGTTGATCAAGCAACCGCAGGCAGGCATCCACCACTTCGGACAGGTTGTGCGGCGGAATATTCGTTGCCATGCCCACCGCAATGCCTGAAGAACCGTTGATCAGAAGGTTAGGCACCTTGGTTGGCAGCACCACGGGCTCATATTCAGATTCGTCATAGTTTGGCAGAAAGTCGACCGTTTCCTTGTCGAGGTCGGCGAGTAATTCATGCGCGATTTTTGACATCCGCACTTCGGTGTAACGCATCGCCGCGGGTGAATCTCCGTCGACTGAGCCAAAATTACCTTGGCCATCGACCAGCATGTGACGCATTGCAAAGGGTTGGGCCATACGAACAATGGTGTCATACACGGCGGTATCACCATGTGGGTGGTATTTACCGATGACGTCACCCACCACTCGAGCCGACTTTTTGTAGGCTTTGTTGTAATCGTTGCCGAGCACGTTCATCGCGAACAGGACTCGACGATGCACGGGCTTCAGGCCATCGCGCACATCCGGAAGGGCGCGCCCGACGATCACGCTCATTGCATATTCGAGATACGACTGACGCATCTCGTCTTCTAAATTGACAGGGATAATTTCCTTGGCGATATCAGCCATAAAACTCGGAACTCAACGGTAGGATTAGTCGCAGGAATGCTTTTGCTTTAATGCGTCTAATTTTATCATAAACATCGGCCTGTCACACCAATTTAACTAGCGATCAAACAGATCAATCTAAGATCGTTTAAACCGCGTAGATTCAAAAATCTGCAGCGGTCAATCAGTTTCGAGTTTGAGCAAAGCAATTATTATTTTTGGGTTAATAAATCTTCACCATTTTCAGTTCAAATAAAATCTTGTAAGGTGCATCCATGAATTCTAATTATCAAATTTTACTGCCCGAGTGGGTGGTGACCGTTAACTCGACCTTTGAAGTCTTGCGGGACACTGCGGTAGTGATCTCAGGCGAACAAATCGTTTCGATTTTGGCACGCGAAGAGATTGACCAATCCGAGCAATATACAGATGCCATCCGCATTGAGCTGCCCGACTGCGTGTTGATGCCCGGTTTAATCAATGCACACACGCATGCTTCGATGAGCTTGTTTCGAGGAATCGCCGACGATCTGCCGCTAATGGACTGGTTAAGCCAGCACATCTGGCCCGCCGAGTCGCGCTGGGTCGATGCGGAATTTTGCGTCGATGGCTTCAAACTAGCGGCGAGCGAAATGATTCGTTCCGGCACCACTTGCATGAATGACATGTATTTTTACCCTGATGAAGCCGCACGCTGTTCGCAAAAAATGGGAATGCGCAGTGTGGTCGGCTTGATTGTGCTCGACTTTCCTACGGTCTGGGCAAAGGGTGCTGAGGATTATTTGCACAAAGCGCTGGCGGTTCATGATGAAATTCGGGAGATGTCGCTAGTGACCAGTGCTTTTGCGCCCCATGCGCCTTACACGGTGTCAGATGAGCCCTTGCAAAAAATTGCGATGTATAGTGATGAGCTCGATCTTGCGGTGCACATGCATGTGCATGAAACCGCTGATGAAGTTGCGCAAGCACAGCAAACAACCGGCATGCGGCCCTTGCAGCGGCTAGATCAGCTTAATTTGTTAAAGCCGAACTTTATTGCTGTTCATATGACCGATTTAAACGATTTTGAAATTGAGCGACTGGCCGAAACCGGCGTTAACGTGGTGCACTGCCCTGAATCAAATCTCAAGCTGGCGAGTGGCATTTGTCCTTTAGCCAAACTACTCGATAAAGATATCAATGTTTGCCTAGGTACCGATGGTGCGGCCAGCAACAATGACCTGGATCTATTCTCCGAGATGCGTACTGCCACTTTGTTGGGCAAAGGGATCAGCGGTGATGCGGCGGCCTGTAATGCGCAAAACGCGATCGAGATGGCGACCATCAATGGCGCGCGGGCGCTCGGCCAGGCGGATCGAATCGGCAGCATCGAGGTTGGTAAATGTGCCGATCTAATCGCTGTTAACTTGGCACACTTAAACACTCAACCAGTGTATGACCCAGTCGCACAGCTAGTCTACGCAGCCGCAAGCCATCAAGTGTCGGACGTCTGGATCAACGGCAAGGCTCAGCTGCGAAATTACCAGTTTTGCGAAATCGACCAGGCTGAGATCATCGCCAAGGCGAATGCCTGGGCTGACAAAATCAGGAGCGCATAGACGATCATGGAAGTGAATGTAGATCCGCTTGAAATCGAGAAATTTCAAGCCATTGCCAGCCGTTGGTGGGACGCAGACAGCGAATTCAAGGCGTTGCATGACATCAACCCATTGCGGGTTAAATATATTCAGCAGCAAACCGCTGGCCTCGAAGCAAAGCAGGTTCTTGATATTGGCTGCGGAGGTGGCATTCTGACTGAAGCACTAGCGCAGCAAGGTGCAACAGTGACTGGCATCGACATGGCGGAATTGTCGCTTAAAGTGGCACGAATGCACTTGCACGAAAGCGGCCTGGATGTCGACTATCAATTGAATACTGCGGAAACCTTTGCCGAGCAACACGCCAGCCGCTTCGATGTGGTCACTTGCCTCGAGATGCTAGAACATGTGCCGGACCCCACGTCGGTGATTAATGCGGCTTGCAAACTATTGAAACCAAGCGGTCGGCTTATTTTGTCTACGATCAATCGAAATCCAAAATCGTTTGGTTTGGCTATTTTAGCGGCTGAGTATCTGCTCGGTCTTATCCCGCGTGGCACTCACGACTACAAGAATTTCATTAAACCTTCAGAACTGGCGAGCTGCTTGCGCGCCAATGGGCTGAAGATCGACAATCTCGTTGGGATGAACTACAACCCAATCACGAAGGTCTATTCGCTGGGAAGTGATCTAGACGTTAACTACTTACTAAGCGCTAGCTTCGATGTTTGAACCCCAGCGGGTTATGAGATCAGTGCTTAATACTATCGCGGGGCCATTCATAAAATGACTATTGCCGCCGTTCTTTTTGATCTCGACGGAACGCTGATCGATACCGCACCTGATATGGCCGCTGCGCTGAATAACTTGTTGCTCGAGGAACATTTTGAGCCGCTATCGCTAGAAACTATCCGGCCTTTTGTCTC
>CBDTWQ010000115.1:0-6074 GCA_965364115.1 uncultured Gammaproteobacteria bacterium
CCATCTGCGTGTTGAACGCATTGGAAACCTCTGGCCGATTCAAAGTGACCAAAACCACTTTGTGGTCGATTTCTTCAATTAACAGGGTTAAAAAGGTTTCTTGCGTCATAGTTAAGCCAATTTTACGTCAGCTTCGTTAAAATAGGTTAAACTATATTTAAAACATTAGAGAGGAAATTATGAATACTGAACAAGATGACAAAACCACAATGCGCCACATGGCGATCACCTTCGTTGCCTTCGTCACCCTCGGCATCATTTTAATCATCGGCGCCAACTTCATCAGCGGCTGACAGGCCGATCTTTTAGTCAACGCCTTTTAACGGCTGTTGCAAGTACTCTAACTCCAAGTGTTTTCAGCCAAAGGTTACCTTCGATCGATGAGTTAGGGAGTAGTCTAATTGGTTGCAGTGCCTGACCATCTCAACTAGACCCATTATGTCCTAACCAATCCAACTATTGGGGTTCCACCGGTGCTTGTCTAATAGCAATCAGCCAACAAACAAGTCGAATTTAAGCATTTTCAAAGAGGAAGAAAATGAGCACGACCCAGCGGCGAACCCAGTATTAACTAACAGTTTCGCCTCCCAGCTATAGCTAGCACATCAGCAATGATCCAATCAGTTGCACAACGTGATCAATTCGCACGAGATTGGAGCTCTTGGCACCTAGTCCGACTCGTATTTTGGCTTGATCGAACAAATTTAAACTGGCATAAACCCGATCGGCCCAGAAGTTTGTGAGCTGTCAAAGAAATTTCGTATGTTGGGAAATACATCCTGCAACTCGACATTATTTTGAACCCCGAACCACATCGCCAATTCGGCATTATATTCATCGACCGAGGTGGTCGGCAGAATTCTGCCGCGCCCAACATCAAGCGAATTGCCAGCCCGCAGCGATTCTGGATAGCTGCCATACACATCGCCACCTTTGACGCCACCACCCATAATTAAATGGTTGCCGCCCCAAGCATGGTCGCTGCCATTGCCGTTGGTGGTCAGCGTTCTGGCAAAATCAGAGATGGTGAAGGTTGCGACCTGATCCAAGACACCTAGTTCGACTAACGCATCGTGAAAGGCCTTCAAAGAGGCGCTCAAATCGGGCAACATCACAGTCTGCTTTGCAAGCACATCGTCATGGTGGTCCCAGCCGCCAGCTGAGACAAAGAACGATTGGCGCGCTTGACCTAGTTCGGTGCGCGCACCGATCGTCATCGCAACCCGGCGTAGTGATTGTCCGAGTGATGACTCGGGAAACTGCGTCGTAATCGTTTGCTGGCCTGCGGCCGCATTAAATTCAATTGAGGCGTCTATCGCAACCCGCTGACGATTGGCGACACTCTGCGTCATCAAGTTGCTATAGGTTTGCGACAGCAAACTATCTCTGGAACGGGTTAAGATTCGATTAAGTGCGAACTCAGCCTCGTAACCATCCAACAAAGGCGCGCCATCTGATCCGATCACGTATGGCTGAACCAAATTGCCGGTTTGCAGCATATTGACACCGCCCAAAGAAATATTCATCGACACCGCCTCATTCGCATTCGAGGCGTCGTTTAGCATATCAGCCATGCGCCCAGCCCAACCCGATAACTGAGTTCTAGACTGTGGCACTGAGGTTTGCCAGTGCTGTTGCTGGTCGCTATGCGAAAACAAACCCAGCGGCAAGCGAGAAAGTTCAGCGTTGTAATCGGCTAACGACACAGGCTCGACCAAGGTGCCAACGTTGGCCATCAACGCGACGGCACCGGTCTGGTAAAGCGTTGCCAACTCACCCAGCCCAGGGTGCAGACCAAACGCACGTTGCGAGCTATCTTCGATCGGCAACAGTACGCTTTGATCTAACGCAAGGTTACCGCGCACATCGGCATAGTCCTGATAACCCTGTGGATCCAGAGGCGCCAACACATTGAACGAATCGATGCCGCCTGCGAGTTGAATGCAGACCATCGCTTTGTAATCGGTGATTGAGCGATTTTGCGCTAGTACCCCATTACTGAGCGACAGGCCTAATAACGCTGAGCTGCTGGTCAGCGCTGACATCGCACTGCAGCCGCCCGCCGCGCTTAAGAACTGTCGACGTGACCATTGATTGGCAACTGTTTTTTTATTGTTTTTAGACATTTTAAAACTCCTTATCCCGTCTATTCCTGAACAGCGCATTCAGGCGCGGTCATGACGGCCAAAATTGCACCACGCGCGCGAACCGACGCACTGTTTGTTTCTTCGTTCAGTATTTCAGCAAGACTAGATTTACTCAGCTCAGACATGGTGCCTTGGCAAAGCAACAAATCAAGATGCGTTAGCAACTGATAAGGGTCTCCTGCCAGCGCGATTTCTTCGGTGAAATCAAAACTGATGTCGACCGATGGGATTACCTTGCTTGGATTAAAGTCTGCCTTACTGTCATTGATGTCGCCACGCAATCGATTGGAAAAATTGATCGGGAACACCGAAGTGAAAATTTGAAACTCAGGCGCCGAGACCGAACCGTTCGGTGTCGTGCGCGACGGATAATGACCCTGCAAACTACCTGCCGGTAAATGGTTAGGCAGATAAAAGTTAAACACACTGGGTGAACTGAACGGATCTTGATTCAAATATTTTGCCACGGTTGGAATCGACATTCTTCCAGCGACTTGATTGGAGCTCGCGTTAAAGGCTCGATACAAAGCCGCGTAGCGCAACATTGGCTCCTGCAGCCGAGACGATTCAGTGCCGTGACTGCTTGAAACAACTCGTGTGGGGTTAGATAAGTTTTTGAAACGGATGGATCGGATTGCGTCACGATCTAACAGAATCGCTTTAATCACTAATTTCAGATTACCCCGCTGACCCATATGGCTGCGTCGAAATGCGCGACTCACCCGACTGATATAAGCTTTGCTAGGGTTCGACATCACCAACCGTTGGATCAAAAGACGACTGATAAACATCGGCACATTCGGATGGTCCGCTATATTATCAAGCGCCTGTTCAATATCCGTCATTCCGTCCTGCGCGGCGGGTAGATAGCGTCCATTTAACAAAAGTTTTTGATCTTGGTCATGCTCATAATCAAACATCACCATGGGGTCATAAAAATTTCGTGCCGAGACGGCGAAATTGCTGCCACCGGCAAAGCTCAGGCCGGTGAACACTCGCGCAAACGCCTTGATTGTCTCATTGTCATACGTGGGAATTAACTCGCGGTTTGAATCGGCTTTGAATGCGCCATTGCTGCGCATCTCATAGAGACCGATGGAAAATAACTGCAGCACCTCGCGCGCATAGTTTTCATCTGGAAATTGGCCGGTTTCAGGGTTACCTTTGGGGTTCTTTGCGTGGCTTAGAAACTCACCCATGATAGGGTGCAAAGTGACGTCTTCTAGCAGTTCTCGATAGTTGCCAAAAGCGTTGTCGGCGAGCATGTCATAGTAGTTCAGCAGACCGAGATAATACAACTTGCCCGATCGATCGAAGCGCTGCCCATTGAACTGATTGCCCTTTGAATTAACCACAAAAATTTGGCTTAGCGCCCAAGCAACGCGTTGACGCAATTGATCTTGTCCGCGAATGGCAGTGTCCCACCAGGCCTTATTGCGATAAGAAAGCAGATTGGCCATGGGTTGCAGTGCGCCGACACCATCTTCTTCGCGGATTTGATTCGCAACCGTGTAGAGCGAGGTCGCCGGCAAGTCGAACTGCTGATCGATCCATTCTTCAAATGCCTTTAACGCGCCGATTTGGGTCATCCGCTGCGCTAGCGAGTTTATTTCATCAATTGACGGACCAAAAGTCGCACGCGATAAAAATTGGCTGGCAAGCACTCGATATTTGAGTAGTGTTGCGTCTTCCGAACCTTGGGCTTCGAAAACCCCAGCATGACTCGATTGTATTGACACAACTGAGAGGAATAGAACTAGAACAAAAAATTTAATATCCCATTTCCTGGGAAACTCTATCGACATAACTGCCTCAATAACGATGGTTAAAAATGCAAATAGTTTCTCGCAGAACAAGGCGAACTGCTGAAATCCTTTCAAATAGGATAGATAAATTTAGCCATCAAAGAAAGCAAAATATTAACTCGATATTAATTTCGATTGCACGGAAGCTTCAGCCTATCGATCTAAAAGGGCAAAAACCCTGCGGCACAGCCGCCTTTTCGAAGTTGGAACCCGCGAAATAGCCGGCATCGGTTCTAATGATGGTTGAGTGCCACCCATCCGAACAGACACGGCAACCGCCTCTCAACCTCGATGTGTATTTGACTCAGCTCCTTAAAGTTATCCACGCGTTAAGCCGCAGAGCTGCGGCCCGACGTGTCTAGTCCGTGCAACTACTGGCTATCGCCGCATCAACCGCGTTGTCGCCTTGGCGCATCCCCTCAAATCCAGCTTGGTCCGCGAACGGATACGAAGCTGCCGCCACATTACGAACCATCGCGGGCATGCGTTGCGAGGGATACGGAAACTGTTTTTAATAGCTAGTTATAAATGAGCAAAATGCTATTAGGATCAGCCGAATAGGCTGATTTTTCAGGCCGCAGCGGAAATTTATTTGAGAATCCTACCGATCGAAATTGCAGCGCCGACTTGATGCGCGGCATTTAGAAAGGCAGAATTAGCAGACATTAACGAATTAGAGACTTTTATGGCTACCGGTTGGGCGCCCGATGGCGCGGTGCAGGATCAAATTGACGCCAGTGTTGAAGATGCGGTCGCCCGCGCTCGTCGGCAATTACCCAGTGGTGAGGGGTTATCACACTGCGAAGAATGCGATCTCGAAATTCCGCAGGCGCGGCGCGAGGCGGTTCCCGGCGTGCGGCTTTGTGTCAACTGCCAACAATCTGTTGATCAACAACAGGCCTCGCAAACAAATTTCAATCGTCGCGGTAGCAAAGACAGTCAGCTGCGCTGAAAGCAAACCTAAAACTCGCTAGCCGGCTCGGCCTTGTTCAAATCAATCAAGGCCGACCAGAGCGCGCCGCATTTAATCCATCGCGTTTCGGCCGATTACGATTTTATCCATGATTCGGCCCATTGCGATTTAACCGACTAGGCAACTTCGACCGATTGAGTGACTTCTGCCAGCTTGTCGAGAATGTTTTGCCAGCCACCCTGATGATTCGAACATGCTTCTTCGTTGATAAACTTGACGTGGGTGAGTTCGACCATGGTTTGACCCTCGTCGGCCACCGTGAAATCCAGCGTAACCTGGCTATCGTCGGCTGAGAACGCAGACTGCCAACTAAACACCAGGCAATGGGGTCGTTCAAGAGTCAAATAAGTGCCGGTGTGTGGCATCCGATCTTCACCGACTTGCATAATGATTTCAAAGCTTCCGCCCTCTCTTGGGTCGTTGCTGACCTCGGGCTCCGACATACCGACGGCTGGCAGAATAAATTGGCGCAACATTTCAGGATTGAGCCAGGCGTCAAACACTTGCTCGATCGGTGCATTGACTATTTTTTTCAAATTTACTTGGTGTTCACTCATGTTTCATCTCCTTGGTTTAATAGGTCATCTAATTTCTCTAAACGCAGTGCCCAGATCGATTTAAGCGAGGCCAGCCATTGATCCATGCGCGCGGTTTGCGCCAAATCTGCTGCGATCCAATGGGTTCGACCGCGCATCTCTCGCGAGACCAGACCAGCGCCTTCTAACACTTTGATGTGCTTTGAAATCGCGTTTAACGAAATTTCATACAAATTGGCTAAATCAGTGACGCGGCTCGGCCCCTGCTGGCAGAGGTGGGTGAGTAAAGAGCGTCGAGTGCTGTCACTCACCGCTTTGAGCAAACGCGACAGAAGTTCTTCATCACTATATTCAACCATGTCGTTGAATATAGTGATGAACCCTTCATTAGTCAACCCTATGGTTGAATTAATTTAGTCGACCTACAATCAAAAGTTGCTAATTGCACCGTTTGGATGATTTACTCGGCTTATTTGGCGGAAGGCTAGCGAATGACAATTCAAAATCGGATTGAACCTTTGTTCCGACTGGATGGAAAGGTAGCGCTGGTGACTGGCGCCAGCAGAGGGATCGGTGAAGCAATTGCGCGCGGTTTAGCTGAATTCGGCGCGCG
>CBDTWQ010000116.1:0-6046 GCA_965364115.1 uncultured Gammaproteobacteria bacterium
CGCGCAGACTTCAATCGTCTTCTGTATTTCGCCCGTCGCGCCGCAAGCAAGGCTTTCGAAGCGCAATCCAACCAACGGCTCGAAAGTTGCTATTACATTTCCAGCCTTTCCAACGATGTACTCGCATACAAAGGGTTGGTTACTCCTGAAAATCTACCGATTTTTTATAGCGACCTAAGCGACCCGACGCTGGAATCAGCGATTTGCGTTTTTCATCAGCGCTTTTCCACCAACACTTGGCCACAGTGGAAACTGGCGCAGCCGTTTCGCTATCTCGCCCACAACGGCGAAATTAATACCATTCAAGGTAACCGCAACTGGGCCAACGCGCGCGCTTACAAATTCAAATCAGACCTATTGCCCGACATCGAAGCGATCAGTCCGATTGTCAATATGACGGGTTCAGATTCCAGTTCACTCGACAACATGCTTGATTTTCTGCTCTCAGGCGGGATGGATCTTTTCCGCGCAGTTCGTCTTTTGATTCCACCCGCTTGGCAAAACGTCGATCACATGGACCCAGCACTTCATGCCTTCTACGAATACTCTTCAATGCACATGGAACCTTGGGATGGCCCCGCGGGCATCGTCCTGACCGATGGGCGGCACGCCGGTTGTGTAATGGATCGTAATGGCCTGCGACCCGCCCGTTGGGTAATGACCAAAGATCGTCACATAACCTTAGCTTCAGAGATCGGCGTTTGGGACTATCAAGCCGAAGACGTGATTGCCAAAGGTCGCCTCAAACCGGGTGAGATGATGGTGATCGACACTAAAACCAGCAAACTGCTGCTATCGGAGGACATCGACAAACAATTAATGAATCGACATCCCTATGAAATCTGGATGCGCGACCGTCTGATTCGCCTCAGTGCCGACCCGATCAAATCGCCATTTTCAGCTTTGGCAATGACTAAGGAAACGCTGGCACGGCTAGAGAAGCTGTTCCAGATCAGCTACGAAGAACGCGATCAGATACTAAAAGTTTTGGCGAAAAACTCACAGGAAGCCACCGGCTCGATGGGCGACGACACGCCTCTGCCCGTGCTGTCGACTCACAAACGTTCGCTTTTCGACAGTTTCCGGCAGCAATTTGCGCAGGTCACCAACCCACCCATTGACCCCTTGCGCGAAAAAGTTGTGATGTCTCTTGAAACCTGTTTTGGTCGCGAGCACAACCTTTTCGACGAAGCCGCAGATCACGCCAATCGCCTGATCGTTAGCTCACCGGTGCTGTCTGAACAAAAATTCATCGATTTGCTCGCATGGCACGGTCGAGATTATTCTCACGAGGTTATTTCACTCGGTTATGATCCTGACAAGCGAACACTCAAACAAGCCATCGTCGAGATTCAAGATCAGGCCGAAAAAGCCACGCGAAGGGGCATTGTGGTGCTCGTGCTCAGCGATAAAGACCTACCAAAAGAACAATTACTGGTGCATGCCGCGTTGGCGACAGGTGCGGTGCATCACCGACTGAGCAACACCGGTGGCCGTTGCGACACCAACATCGTGGTCGAAACCGGCAGCGCGCGCGACTCGCATCACTTTGCGGTGCTGCTCGGCTTTGGCGCCACCGCAATCTACCCTTATCTTGCTTATGCCAGCATTGTTGGGATGACTCGAAGCGGCGAACTACCCGAACTGAAATGTCCCGACACCGGTAGCAATTACCGTCGCGGCATCAACAAAGGCTTGTACAAGATTATTTCCAAGATGGGAATTTCAACCATTGCCAGTTATCGAGGCGCGCAATTATTTGAAATCGTCGGTTTGCACCGAGAAGTCGTTGATTTGTGCTTTCCCGGCACCACTTGCCGAATCGACGGGATTGGTTTTGACGAAATCGAAACCGAACAAAAAGCACTCAATAAATTTGCTTGGAACCCACGTAAAAATGTTGACCACGGTGGTTTACTTAAATATGTGCATGGCGGCGAATACCACGCTTACAACCCCGACGTAGTCCATAGCTTGCAAGCCGCAGTCAACAGCGGCAGCTATGCCGAATGGAAGAAATACGCCGAAATCGTCAACAACCGACCACCGATGACACTGCGCGACATGCTGCGACTGAAACCGCAACAGGCAATTGATATAGAGCAGGTCGAAGCCATTGCGACCATTCTGCCGCGTTTCGATTCAGCGGGAATGTCGCTCGGCGCACTGTCGCCTGAGGCTCACGAAACGCTAGCGCAGGCGATGAATCAAATCGGTGGACGTTCCAATTCTGGCGAAGGTGGCGAAGACCCAGCTAGGTTTGGCACCGATAAAGTTTCCAAGATAAAACAAATTGCATCCGGTCGTTTTGGCGTCACTCCCCATTATCTGGTGAATGCCGAAGTGCTGCAGATCAAAGTCGCGCAGGGCGCTAAACCCGGCGAAGGCGGACAGCTTCCGGGAAACAAAGTTAATCAGATGATTGCCGAACTGCGTCACTCCGAGCCGGGTGTCACGTTGATTTCGCCCCCACCGCATCACGATATCTATTCGATTGAAGATCTCGCACAATTGATCTTCGACCTGAAGCAGGTTAACCCCGAGGCACTAGTGTCAGTCAAACTGGTATCCGAGGCGGGCGTCGGCACGATTGCCGCTGGCGTTGCCAAAGCCTATGCCGATTTGATAACGATCGCCGGTTACGACGGTGGCACGGGCGCCAGCCCGCTTACATCGGTTAAATATGCCGGGTCGCCTTGGGAGCTTGGCCTCGCCGAGACCCATCAAGTGCTGCGAGCTAATAAGCTGCGCAGTAAAGTTCGGATTCAAACCGATGGCGGCCTGAAAACCGGCCTCGATGTGGTTAAGGCCGCGATCCTCGGTGCAGAAAGTTTTGGCTTTGGCACCGGGCCTATGATTGCAATGGGCTGCAAATACCTGCGCATCTGTCATCTCAACAATTGCGCTACCGGAGTCGCCACACAAAACGACCTGCTACGCGAGCTGCACTACGTCGGCACCGCAGAAAAAGTCAAAAACTACTTCCGTTTCGTTGCCGAAGATGTTCGCCAAATCATGGCCAGCCTCGGCATTTCACGATTGCAAGATTTGATTGGTCGCGGCGACCTGTTGGAAGTCATCGAAGGTCAGACACCATCACAACGAAAGCTCAATCTTGCACCTCTGCTCTCCGACGGCGGCGTCGACCCGGCGTTGCCACAATATTGCAGCGAAGCACAAAACAAACCTTGGGATCGGGGCGAATTGGCTGAGCAGATGGTGCTCGACTGCATCACAGCGATTAAAACAGCCAGCGGTGGCGAATTTGCCTATCGAGTCAACAACACGCATCGTTCCCTCGGTGCGCGACTCTCGGGTGAGATTGCGAAGATCCATGGCAATCACGGGATGGACGACAATCCGATCAAAATCCAACTTAAAGGCAGCGCAGGACAAAGCCTAGGGGTGTGGAATGCGGGTGGATTGCACCTCTATCTTGAAGGCGATGCCAACGATTACGTCTGCAAAGGCATGGCTGGTGGCAAGATTGTCATCACACCACCTCCAGGCAGCCAGTTCAAATCGCAAGATACGCCGATTATTGGCAACACTTGCCTCTATGGCGCCACGGGCGGAAAGTTATTAGCGTCGGGTCAAGCCGGTGAAAGATTCGCGGTGCGCAACTCAGGGGCGCATGCAATTGTGGAAGGCATTGGCGACCATGGCTGCGAGTATATGACCGGCGGTGTGGTCACCGTTCTCGGAAACACTGGCAGCAACTTCGGTGCCGGAATGACCGGCGGACTCGCTTATGTGCTTGATCTTGACCGCAACTTCTATGACCGAATTAACAAAGAATTGATCGACATTCATCGAATCGTCGACGAATCTATGGAGAGCCATCGGGTCTATCTTCAAAGGGCGATCGCCGATTACGTTGAAGAGACTCGCAGCGAATGGGGGCAGTATATTTTAGAGAATTTCAATCATTTCCAACGCAAGATCTGGATGGTCAAACCTAAGGCCGCAGAGTTTGACTCTCTTTTGGCATCACTGCAGAGCAATGCCGCATAGCCGAGTGGTTTTAACCACATTGGCCGGCATTCAACCCGCTTGAAAAGAGCCTAAACCAGTGGCTGGCCGAATTCCGCGTCCCTTTATCGATGACTTGCTCAATCGAATCGATATCGTTGAAGTCATCGATAGCCGCGTTCCGCTAAAGAAAAAAGGTCGAGAATATTGGGCCTGCTGCCCTTTTCACGGCGAAAAGTCAGCGTCATTCTCAGTTAGCTCAAACAAACAGTTTTACCATTGCTTCGGCTGCCAGAAATCGGGCAATGCGCTGGGTTTTCTAATGGATTACGATCACATGGAATTCGTCGAAGCAGTAGAGTCTTTAGCGCAATCGCTCGGCATCGAAGTGGTTTATGAAGCAGGCAGCGCTCCGGCCAAACCGATGGATGGAGTGGAAACAATGCTGCAGACGATGGCCGCTTGCACCGACTTCTTCGAACAACAATTAAAGCAATCTACAACCGCCATCGACTATCTCAAAAATCGCGGTATTAGCGGCCCCACTGCGAAAACTTTTTCGATTGGCTATGCACCCACCGGTTGGAACAACCTCACTGGTGATGAAAATGTTCTAGTTGAAACCGGCATGCTGATAAAAAAGGAGCAAGGCAAGACTTACGATCGTTTTCGAAATCGCCTGATGTTTCCGATTCGTGACCGACGCGGGCGCTGCATCGCATTTGGCGGCCGCGTGATCGACCCTAAAGACAATCCCAAGTATTTGAACTCCCCCGAATCCGATTTGTTCCACAAAAGTGATGAGATCTATGGCCTCTTTGAGATGAAAAAAGCGGTCACCAACATCGACCGTGTTTTCATCACCGAGGGCTATATGGACGTGGTCGCACTCGCCGAGCATGGCGTATTAACCGCTGTAGCAACGCTTGGAACCGCGATTAACAATCGCCAAATCGAATCATTGTTTCGAGTGTGCAAGCATCTGATATTTTGCTTCGACGGCGACGATGCCGGCAAAAAAGCAGCCTGGCGCTCGCTAGAGCAATGTTTAGTCTCGCTAAAGGAAGGTCGGCTGGCACAGTTTCTGTTCTTACCCGAGGGTCAAGATCCAGACAGTTTTATCAGCGAGAATGGCCGTGAGAGCTTTGAACAGCAGGTTTCTCAGGCATCGACACTGACCGACTACCTGTTCAAAACCCTACTCGCCGAATGCAACATTCGCAGCCTCGAAGGTCGCGCGCAGTTTCTTGATCGGCTGCGGCCCTACTACGCGCAGATTCCGTTGCAAAGCCTAAAAGACCAAATTCTGACGGAAATTGAGTCTCAGCTCGGGCAGACGATCGATGATCGCACGCTTCGATTGCTGGGAGACGCCCGTGAAAAGCCGCAAGCGCGGGTCGCGGTAACCGAGCATCGCCCGTCAGCCACTCGCCTTGCAATCACGCTGTTGCTGCTAAAGCCCTCAATGGCTAACTCCACCAGCACTCATCACGAACTTGCAGAAACACAGATTCCTGGCGTTCACCTGCTGCTTCAACTGATTGATAAAATTCACGAAGAGCCTGAAATCAGCACTCAAAACCTGCTTCGCCGATTCAGCGGAGACGACAATGAATCGCATCTTTACAAGCTCGCAGCGATGGAAACGCCTTTTGAAGACGAGCAAAGCTTGCAACACATGTTTGATGATTGTTTACATCAACTGCAAAACAAGTATATTGACCACCGCAAGGAGCGACTGATCACCAAATTGAAAGCTGGTGAAGGGCTCACAGAAACCGAAAAACAGGAACATCGAAATTTATTCACCAATCAGTCCTGAGACGTCGGGATAGCTTGGAAAAACCAAAAAAAACCTTATATACTGGTGAGTTCACTCGCACCACTTGAAATATAGAGACAATATGGACCACGATCAGCAGTCCCGGCTAAAAGAACTCATCGCTAAAGGCAAAGAACAAGGCTTCCTGACTTATACCGAGGTCAATGATCACTTGCCTGATGGCATCGTTGAGCCTGAACAAATCGAAGACATCATTCGGATGATCAACGACATGGGCATCAAAGTTCATGA
>CBDTWQ010000117.1:0-6045 GCA_965364115.1 uncultured Gammaproteobacteria bacterium
TTAACATTTTGAAGGAATAACCCTGTCATGGCGACTCAGCAAGGCAATCAAGAATACTATGCAAATTATGACTGGAAAAGCGCCGGCGAGGAGTGGTCGAGCGACTGGGGTGACACCTATGCATTTTGGTATGGCTGCATCATGCCACGGTTGAGTGCCTATCTTCCCTTTGGCCGGGCACTCGAGATCGGTTGCGGCTACGGTCGCCTGGCGGCACACGCACTGAACTACTGTGATCATCTCTACCTGACAGACATTGCTGACAACTGTGTGGAATCTTGTCACCAGCGATTTGCGTCCTTCGATCATGTCAGTGCACACCCTACCGATGGGGTCAGGTTAGATTTTCTTGAGGCCGATGCGCTGGATTTAATTTTCAGCGTGAATTCACTGATTCATTCTAATAGTGATACGTTAAAGAGTTTGTTATTAGAAACTGAGCGCGTGCTCAAACCAGGTGGTGTGGCATTTTTTCATCACTCGAATGCCGCCATCTACCGTTGTAACAGCGAGTTGAATCAAACCGAACTTGCCGAGTTTCGCGACACCACTACATCGGCCTTACTGTTTGATCAATGGGCTGCGAATGCAAATTTAAAATGCCTTCGCCAAGAGAACATTAATTGGGGCATTGACACGCTACTGACGGATACCTTCTCGGTTGTAGTGCACGCCGAATCTAATAAAAAAACGCCATCGGCCAGCTTCAACAACGCCGGTTTTTGGCAGGAGATCAGTTACATTCGCGCACTCTATGATCACTACTCAATCAACTCCTAGGGCAGGGTAATATAATGATCAGCAGCACTAATGGTGAGATTCGAGTTGAAGCGATTCAGGCGATTCAGGACGCAGACGGCCAGATTCCCTTAGTCGAAGGTAAACGCACTCTGCTGCGACTGTACTTTCCGCAGCTAGAGGAATTTAATCCAGGGTTTGCTGATAATCTGTCGCTGCAAGTCAATCAAGGTACTGCGGTTGCACCGACCAACGCCGACCAATATCGGAGCAGTGGGTACAATCATGGCGCCGCGTTCAGATTAAATTTAAACAACAGCCTTAACTTCACTATCCCCACGCTTAAAAATTCTAAAAACAACCATCTTCATCTCGTGTTGTCGAACGGTCGCAGCCATCGTGTCTTGGAAAATAGGCACACAATATCGACTCACTCAACTCGAAAACCACTGATGCTGAATGTGATCGGTTATCGCTATGATATGAATCAAGTTCCAGCATCACTGCTGAGCAAGGAGGACCCGCGTCGAAATTGGGCCAATTCTGAGCGTCAATTAGATGGTTTTGATTGGCAGCCCTGTTCATTGCCAGCGAGGTACAGCGTGCATCCAGACCCTAGCCATATGATGGTGGTGCCTTCATTCATCGAACGGATTTTTCCAGTCAGCCGTGTGGTCGGCACCGAACTCATCGTCGAAGCCCCAATCGCGATGACTTCCCCTTTCCCCAGCGACCTTCCTTTTGAAGTAAACAGCAGCCTGGTCAATGCGGTCAATCAGGGGCAGCACGATCCGAGCTGGGACGAACAATCTCAGGAAGATGCGGCCAATGTCGCCTACCAATTTGCACTTCAGCGCTACTTGTCGAATATCACTCTGGCTCATCTAACGGCTTTGCGCTGCAATGACATGTGGCTTGGTGACGACAAGAGTTTGGTGGAATCGGGGCCATTTGACCCATCGACTTTGTATTATGGTTTGTTTGATGGCGACACTTCTAACCTGCGCGGGTCGGCATCGTTCGTCCCGGCCACCGGAGATTTCCGACCTGATGCAGTCTCCTTTGGCCTCGCCGAAAACGAGGGTTCCTACGCCGCTCACGAATTGGCGCATGCGCTTGGCCAACTGCACCCAGGCTATCCCAACGAAGGCAATCTACTCACCAATGCTAGCCACATCAATGACACTATTTCGCTGCAAGAGCAGGAAGATGAAACTTTCGCCAACGGGCTCGGGCCCGAGGGTGAAATTGCCAAAAATCCTGATGACTCGACTTTGATAGGGTTTGATTTTGGCCTGTTTGATCGCCTACAACGCTGTCTAAGCGCCACCGACCACTATGAATTGATGACCTATCATGAGCAACTCTGGATATCACCCTCAACCCAGGAAAATTTGCTCAAAACATTATCGAGCCAGTCTCGATTTAAACAATCATCGGATTCCGGCAAGGTAACACTGATCGGAATTCATGACTTGTCCAATGCCCAATTCGAAGACAACTACATTCGCTTGCTCTACTGCTTCCCCGGAGTGCACCAGTCGGTTTCACCCGGTGCAGATGAGATCGAAGCAGATATTGAACTGCGTCAACGCTTAACTATCAATGACCAGCCAGTCGCGCCAGATGAATGGGTTGAGACTAGCGACATTCGGCCAGCAGCCTATCATCCGAAGCATGGTGTGTTTCGAATTTGTGTCAACAAAGCTCGACTCGCCAATCAAGCTACGATTGAATTGCGGCTGAAGAACCTTGACCCGCAAACAACCAACACAGCGGCCGACAGTTTTGATTTGTCTGCCATCAATTCGGCAAAAGTAGATGCAGTTTATGCCGACTTCGACATTAAACATGGGTATGAAATTTATTTATCATTGAACAGTGAAAATGACAGTAGCGCGTTGTTAGTCGTTGAGTGCCAACTATTGGATCAAGACAACCCAACGCAGCGGCACAAAACTCCCTGGCGAACAGTGCTTTGCCAATCGGTGGTCGATTGGGAAATTGAAAGCAATCTGCGCAAACACCCAACCCATGATAATCAACACCCAACCCATGATAATCAAGGTAGCACACGAGTTTTTATCGACAGGCGTATTTTTGGTGGTCGTGATCAACTCAATATGCGAATTCGACTGGTCTCCGGTCTTGGCATCCTAAACAGTGAAGTCGTTCATTGGAACAATGCCAAATCGCAGTCGTTTCAGCTAACACCGAGCTCTTAACAGCGGGTGGCTTGCGCCACGGCCTCGATATGCAGAACGCTCGTGCCGCAGCAACCACCGACCACTTGAATACCATATTGTTTAGATAGCTTCGCCATCGATCTTGCGTAGGACATGGGTGATTCCGCACTATCAAACAACCATCCTTCATCATCGAATGTACCTAACTCAGCGTATACCATCGACGGCCCAGACCAAAACTGCCGCATCACTTCCAACGCACGAGGAACTTGTGGCAACTTGGTGTGCATCACGCCTAACACTTCAACATTTGATTCACACACAGACTCAACCAACGATGCAAAAGATTCATCTGCCATCTTAGAATAGCGACCGGGGGTACGAAATGCCATGACTTCTCCCGGTTGATCGGAGTCGGCGCTGGCGCTCAATCCAGCCCATACTGGCAGTCCGGTTCGACTGGCGGCTTCGATCAACGCTAGTGATGCTTCCGTGTCCATCAGCATTTCACAAAGCAAAAAGTCGACCCCATTCTCTGCCAATATTTCGGCTTGCTCACAGTGGTTCTTAAACACAGTTTCACCGCGGGGCAGGTCGACGGGATAGCCCAGTGCAGGCACAGTCGACATTGACCCCGCGACCCATGTTCGTTTCAATGACTGCTCATCGCTAACCTCGCGCGCCAACTCAACAGCCAGCCGATTGATTTGATCGAAGCAAGGTGCAAAGCCGCCTTCAAAAAGCACATGACGCGCCCCATGAAAACTATTGGTAGTAATAATGTCAGCCCCAGCAGCAATGTAACTGCGATAAATATCTTGCATCAATTCGGGCGCATCGAGATGCGCAGTAGCACACCATGTCTTAGGATGCATGGTAATCCCACGACGTTGAAATTCAGTGCCGATGCCGCCATCAATGATCAGTCTCGATCCTGTTTGCAGTTGGTCTAATAGATCGCTAGACACCTTGACAGCATCATCCGAGTTTGGACAAAGAATGTGCAGAGAATTCAGGCACACCTGCGGCGACTAACCCGGCAACATAGTGTTCCTTATCTTCTTCAAGATTAAAAGGATAAGTGCGGCAAAACAGTTCGATTGAAAACTCAGGTTCTAGTTCGAGTAGTCGGCGCGTGTACTCTTTGGCTTCGCTGTGCTTGCCTGCATGGCCCAAGCAAGCAATCAATGGCTTGTATCCGTTGGTAAAGAACGGGCTTTCGCGTACTACCCGCCGCCCCCAGCGAATGCCCTCGCGATAGTCTCGTAAGAAGGTGTGGGCGATTGCTTGCGCGGTGCATTGCATGAAACCGAAATGCGGTTCAATTGGACACAACTGCTCAGACTGGGCTAACCGGCGCAGTGCTTCTTCTGGCTGGCCATAGTAGGTATAAGTTGCTGAACTCAACATCCATGCGAAGGCAGAGTGGGGGTTCAGCGCGAGCGAGCGGTCAAAGCATCGCAACGCCTCATCAAACTCATGGTAAAGAAAGGCCTCACAATGCCCCATAATGGCCAATGCCAATGAGTCTTCAGGGTCGAGTCTATTCGCCTTACGAGCCAACCGATAAGCTTTGGCAGCCTCGACTGCTGGATCTTTAGCCCACCCTTGGCCGACGCAAAATATCTGCCAAAGCGCCCACCATGAGTACAGAGGCGCATAGGTATCGTCAAAATGCTCAGCCTTGCCAAATTCGATTTGAGCGGCTTCGAAAGATACCTCAGATAGTTCATACATGTGCGAAATAGCTTTCCAAACGCATTCAAACGCATTCGAGGTTTCTGAGTCGCCAATTAAAACCCGACGCACCTCATTGATTCTGACCCGCAATTCAAGCTCACTGACGAGCTTGCCTATCATCGACTCAATCGCCTCCTCTGACATTGCATCATCCAAGGAATAGTGAGACCCCCACAAATGATTCTGAGTAATCACATCATTCAGTGCTACTGACATCTGGTGTGATTTCGAACTGCGGCGCTGTGCACTGCCGTCAACCATATAATGAACGTTCAGCAATTGTCCAATTTCAACAGCGTTCATTGCCTTGTCGCGAAAGCTGAAAGTCGTTCCCCTCGGCACTACTACCATCCACTTGAACCGAGCCAGCGCAGTGACTATATCGCCGGCAATAGAGTCAACCAACTCGCTGTATTCAGCCTTCGATTCGAATGCCGCGACGCCAATAGATATACCTTGACTCAGTGATTTCGTCAGATTGGGTGAAGGTAAGTGAGTAATGTGGGTCTCGGGTCGCTCTCCACGGGTGTCACAGATTTTCTGATGAAGCTCGATCGTATCGCGCGATGGGGATTCATCTAGTAAATCACGCACAGCTTGTTCGCACTGCTTGAACTGTTTCAGAGCAGCAGACTTGTTGCCTTGCTGGAAATACATCGACATCAGGGCACGATGAGCTATCTCATCGGTGTTCTCCAAAGCAAGCAGGCGGTTACTGATCAAACTGATCTCTGCGTATGCATTCATGTTCTGAAATTCGGGTAAAATTCCTAACAAGGTATCGCGGAATAATTCACGCAAGAGACTGCGCTCCGCTGCCAGCCAATTTTGAAAGTCCGGCTCGTTGAGATTGAAATTCTCGAGCAGATCCCCTCGATAAACCTCCAATACTTTTAGCCGCCGTTCAGTGGTATGCGAATGCGCTAACTCATGAAAGTGGAGAGTATCGACCGAGACCCACTCCGGCGGAATGTGGAGTGTTCGCTGACTTCGATTCTTCTCGATCAGTTGTGTCAGCTCGCCCTGATTACTGGCCCCAATTTTACTCAACAGCGAACGCAAACTCGCACCGGCCTGATCGAATGAACGTTTACACCAAAGTCTTGAAATCGCTTGATCACGCGTGACTGTCCTGCCAGAAGACAATGCTATTAGAGTGATCAGCGCGATTGGACGGCGCCCCTCTAATATGATTTCGGATCCATCGCCGCGCAGAAGCGAAAAGGATTCAAATAAATTAAGCTGCAATGGCACCATTTAGGGACGTCTCCCAGTTTTATTCTTATATAACGACTACGCCCCCATTTATTGTTGCTCGGAGGCTCGAGTACTAAGCTGCAGTATCGCACAACATTTGCTAATTTTTATCGTAACTGCATCG
>CBDTWQ010000118.1:0-5983 GCA_965364115.1 uncultured Gammaproteobacteria bacterium
CGCTCTTGATGATCGGCAGGCGATACAAGATGCCTTCGCCAAGCGCGAACACCTGTCGCACCAAGACCGCTTTCATTAAAACGCCGACTAAAAATATGACTACCAAACCCGCGAGACTGCCCATTCCTGGGAAATATACGACCTTCGGTAACGCCCATTGCAACCAGTTGCCAAGCACTTGTTCGGAAGAAATGGCTAACCAATAAAGTAAATAGGCGGTTAACAAAATCGGCAGCAAGGTGAAGAAGCCGGTAAACAAGGTAGTGCTGATCGACTTGAGCATGGTTGATCTCCGCTAGGAACAGAATTCAAAGTCTACCAGTTTTGAGTGATTGTTAACGGATCTTGAAGATCGCGAGTCGAGGCCGTATAGGCCGGCAGTGCTAACGCCAACGGCTTACCATAGTCCCATTAGCGCTTAGTCTAATAAGATGTCACGCAGCTGCTGATATTTTTGTCGAGTCCGCTCGATCAAGTCTTCGGGAATGGCAGGTGCGGGTGGGGTTTTATCCCAATCAAGCGTTTCCAGATAGTCGCGTAAAAACTGCTTGTCGAAACTCGGTGGGCTGATTCCTGGTTGATATTCGTTGGCGGGCCAATAACGCGATGAATCAGGCGTCAAAATTTCATCGATTAACACCAGTTGGTCATTCTGATCCAAACCAAACTCAAATTTAGTGTCGGCGATGATGATGCCCCGAGCGAGTGCATATTCGGCTGCTCGTTGATAAAGTCGAATGCTAATATCACGAATTTGATTCGCGAGTTCGACCCCGATCTTGGCAATTACTTCGTCAAAACCAACGTTGATGTCGTGGTCCCCGACTTCGGCTTTGGTGGACGGGGTGAAAATGGGTTCGGGCAGTTTGGCTGCTTGCAGCAAGCCTGCTGGAAGATCAATGCCGCAGATAGCGCCGTTGGCTTGATAGTCTTTCCAGCCTGAACCTATGACATAACCGCGCACAATCGCTTCGACCGGCAAGGTGCGCAGGCGGCGCACAACGATCGAGCGAGATTTCAGTTGGGCATAGTCGTCTTCGCTGATGTAGTCACTGAGTTCAAGATCGGTTAGGTGATTTTTTATCAGGTCGCGGGTTTGGCTAAACCAAAAATTTGAAACCTCGGTTAATAACGCGCCCTTGCTTGGAATCGGTTGGTCAAAGACGACATCAAAAGCGGATAAGCGATCAGTGGTGACAATCAGCATATGCGCGTCATCGATAGCGTAAATGTCTCGCACCTTGCCGCGCCCGATGAGTTCAAGATTGTCGATGTTGGTTTCAAAAAGCGGTTGGTTATTCACTGCGCCTCCATGGTTTCTAGGGGGTAAATGATAGCATGCAGGCCACCGTGATAATCAGCACAATGGTGTTCGATTAATGCTTGAATGGTTAAGTTATTTTTAGGCGAAACATTTCTATTCTGAACGCAGTGTAATTAGGCGGTTAAGTTTTTTTGCGGCGCAGGCTATAATCGTCCGCTTTTTCGGGAATCGTGGCGCAACTAGAGTCAGGTTTTCGCAAGCACCAGAATTCGACGGCGAGCGGTCTGGATCTCACGCATGACGACCTATGATTCCGAGCAAATGACTCAGGAGCGGCGGTTTGTTTCAGAAAGGAGAGGGAACAATGAACAAAATTGTAGCGGTAGTGATGGGCAGCCAGAGTGATTGGCCGATAATGCAGCATGCGATTGAAATCCTTGAGCAGTTTGGCATCGAGCATCAAAAGCATATTGTTTCGGCGCATCGCACGCCGGATCGATTGACCGAGTTCGCACAGTCGGCCGATGTCAATGGAATTGCCTGCATCATTGCTGGTGCGGGCGGCGCGGCTCATTTGCCGGGGATGTTGGCGGCTAACACGTTGCTGCCGATACTAGGCGTGCCGGTGCCAAGCGAACATTTGCGCGGCCTCGATTCGCTCTATTCGATCGTTCAGATGCCGAAGGGCGTGCCGGTGGCTACCTTTGCGATTGGCAAGGCGGGGGCGGCCAATGCGGCCTTGTATGCCGCAGCAATGCTGGCGTTGAACGATCCTGAATTAGCGCGAGCATTGGCTGAATTTCGTCAACAGCAGCACGACACCGTGTTAGCAACTAGTCTGCCGCCGGTGTCCTGAGTGGCGATTTTACCTCCCAGCCGACTCGGCATGCTTGGTGGTGGCCAACTCGGCCGAATGTTTGTGGTCGCGGCGCGCACCCTAGGTTATGAAGTGATTGTGCTTGACCCGGATCCGAAAAGCCCGGCAGGCGGCCTTGCGAGTGAGCACCTAGTCAGTGCCTATGATGACCAAGATGCGCTAGATCTGTTGGCTGAAAAATGTGCAGTCATCACAACCGAATTTGAAAACATTCCGGCATCAACCTTGTCGTACTTAGCGAAATCGGTTGCGGTGCACCCATCGGCTGCGGCGCTGCAGATCGCGCAGCATCGTCAACTAGAGAAAGAGTTCTTTCGCTCGCAGGGCTTACGCACCGCAAAATTCATTTCAATCGAGACTGACGCCGATCTGGAAAGCGCTAGAGATTTTTCATTCCCTGCGATTCTGAAAACCGCGACGCTGGGATATGACGGCAAGGGTCAGGCGGTCTGTGCCGGCTTTGAAGACCTAGCGGCAGCCTTTGCCGCAATGGGCAAGCAACCGACTGTGCTGGAACAACGAATCGACCTGGCTTGCGAGATATCGGTGGTGTTGGCGCGCTCGTTATCGGCCGAAATTAGTTGTTTTCCACTCGCCGAGAACACCCATACCAACGGCATACTCGATATTAGTTTGGTGCCTGCGCGAGTCTCAGCCGAATTGGCGGCCGAAGCGATTGAAGCGGCTAAGCGAATCGCCGATGGTCTTGATTATTGCGGGGTGCTAGCGATTGAGTTTTTTGTTTCGACCACGGGTGAATTGCTGGTCAATGAAATGGCGCCACGGCCGCATAATTCGGGTCATTACACGCTGGACGCCTGCGATACTTCGCAGTTTGAGCAGCAGGTTCGGATGATTTGTGGCTTGCCCGCGGGTTCTTGCCATCAGCATTCTTCGGTCGCGATGTGGAACATACTTGGCGATATTTGGCCGCCACAAGGCTCGCCGCAGTGGGCTGGTTTGTTGGCTCAGGAAAAGGCTAAATTGCACCTTTATGGTAAGGCAGAAGCGCGCCCTGGGCGTAAAATGGGTCATGTCAACTGTTTAGGTGACTCGCTAGACTCGGCCGTTCAATTGCTGGGATCCGTGCGCCAAACTATGATTTGATCGCGCGCGCGACGGTGTAAGTCTTGCCTTGTTTGATTTTCTCGTAGTTACCAAACACTTGAGTAAACCCGCGTTTGAAGAATTGGCGCAATCCGGTGATGGTCACAATGTAGAAGGAACCACCGGGTTTTAGATATTTGAGTGCATCGAACAGATAAATGTAGAGCATTTCTTTGCCTACTTTGGCCGGAACATTGGATACAATTACGTCGAATTGTTGCGTTGGAATTTGAGTGAATCCATTGCTGAGCAAGCAACTCGCATTGTCAATATGGTTCCGTAAGCGATTCTTCTCCGAATATTCAACTGCCACAAAATCTTTGTCGACCAATAATGTCCGACCTTTCGGCGCGGCCTTCGCGATGCTTAGGCCAAGCACGCCATAACCACAACCGAGGTCGAGGCAGTCGTCGTCTTCTTCGAGTTGCAAGTGATCTAACAGCAGGCGTGAGCCCTGATCGATCGCACGTGGCGAAAATAGACCCCAGGTCGTATGAAATTTGAGCGCACGATAGTCAATCGTCAAATCTTGTCTTATTATTTGGTTGTATTCGGTTAGTTCGTTCAGCATAGATTCAGCCTATTTGGGTATGCTTTACTTCGACAAATGGCTTTGCAACAATGGCTTTGCCAACTGAAACGGTATTATCATTTGCGATCATTAGAATTACTAGCCGGGAACCCCAATTTATGAAAACAGTGTCAGCGATTATTGTGTCGGCTTGTTTGCTGTTTTCGGCAAACTTGAGTGCAGACCAAGCGGCAGGACAGTCGTCCTACGCTGCGCGCGGTTGTATCGGTTGCCATGGTGCCGGCGGGATTAGCGTGGTGTCGACTTATCCGTCTTTGCGAGGTCGAAGCGAAACCTACATTCGTCAAAATCTGACCCAGTTTCGCAGTGGCAAGCGAAAAAATGCAGTGATGAATGCGATGACCGCTGGTCTCTCCGATACAGATATTGAAAATATTGCTGACTATATCGGCAGCCTCAAACAATAATTCCAACCCATAGTTTCCAGCGAATAGCCTCAATCAATTGTAAGTTCCTCGGGTCTTCAAGTGGGCCCTGAATCGCTTTTATCAATGAGTGGGCAGCCTAGTCAAAGCTAAGCAAAATTTTGCCGATATGCTGACTCGCTTCCATCATTCGATGTGACTCGACCACTTGCGACAGTGGGAAAGTGGCGTGAATTACGGGTTTGACACGTCCCTCGGCTAGCAGTGGCCAGATTTTTTGCTGCAAAGCTCTCGCGATTTTGGCTTTCTCTTCGACGCTGCGCGCGCGTAAAACTGACCCGGTTATAGTCAATCGTTTCAGCAACACTGGAAGAAAGTCTATCTCGGTTTTGGGGCCCTTCTGAAATGCGATTTGAACCAAACGACCGTCCATCGCCAAACACTCTAAGTTACGCGATAGATAATCGCCGGCGACCATGTCTAAGATCAAATCGACGCCTTGATTGTTGGTTAACCGCTGTGACCGCTCGACGAAATTCTCAGACTGATAATTGATTGCCGCATCGGCCCCTAGTTTGACGCAAGCGGCACACTTTTCATTTGAGCCGGCAGTTACTAAAACCTTAGCGCCGAATGCCTTGCCGAGCTGGATCGCAACCGTGCCGATGCCACTGGAGCCACCATGCACCAGTAAAGTTTCGCCGGCTTGCAATTGCCCCCGTTCAAATACGTTGGCCCAAACGGTGAAGAAGGTTTCGGGCAGGGCGGCGGCATGGCTGATCTCCATACCGTTTGGAATGGGTAAGCAGAGTTCGGCCGCAGCGACGCAATATTCCGCGTATCCGCCACCGACGACTAGCGCGCAGACTGAGTCGCCAATTGAGAGGCTTTCAACACCTTCGCCGAGTGCGACTACTCGCCCGGCAATTTCAAGCCCGGGAATATCGGTTGCGCCGGGCGGGGGCGGATAGATGCCTTGGCGTTGCATCACATCGGGGCGATTGATTCCGGCGGCGCAGTTTTGCACCAAAACCTCGCCAACACCTGGCACAGGGGTCGGCACAAGATTAACCTGCATCACCTCGGGCGCACCAAATTCGGTGATGGTGACGGCCTGCATTTTAGGCGGAATCTGAGCGCTCATAAAAATCCTCAAATGTTGATTGTCAGCGACTTTGTTAACCAGCAGCTGTTTGCGGAGGCGCTGGGATTAGCCGATAGGTTAATGCTCGGTGCGAAGCAGTAATGCCTCGAGTTCGAACACGTGGTCATCTTGCAGCCCGAGATCGCGCAGAGCAATCGCCAAATCGAGCAGATATTCGCGGTTGGCGCCACTTGGGCCTTCAGCGATTTGAATTTGCGCTGCCATTTCCTCGCTGGGTGCATCGCCTAGGTAAGCGTCATTCTCGGGTGTCGCGATATAAACCAAGCCGCTGGCGGCAGATCCATCGACGAATTCCAACTCAGTAGAAAACCTTAAATAACCGTTCTTTTCGCGGTGATCGAGCTGCTTGAACACTGAAGCGTCGACTCGATAAGCCATTCCACCGCAGACCGCAGCTTCTTCTTCGATTAGAGTTACCACTCGACCAGGGTTAGTAACTGTGCCCCGATGATCATGCGAACCCTGCCAAAACCGTCGGCTCCAGCCTCGAATGCTGGCCGCTTTCGTATCAACAAACGGAAAATCGACCAAATAGATCAGCGAACCGTAGCCAAACAGCCAAACCTGATCATCTTCATTCAGTTGACAGCGACGTTGGTTTTCTTCAATGGTG
>CBDTWQ010000119.1:0-5963 GCA_965364115.1 uncultured Gammaproteobacteria bacterium
TCTTAGTTCTTAGTTTTAGTACTTACAGACCCATTGATAAATATATTTTTAAGGTTTCTTTCGGGTTTTCTTCATTCTTTGGCGCATTGATCTGTTTATAGTTCAGTTCTCGCTGACGATTTTCACATCAAAAAACATGAAAAATTGAACCACGACCTACGTTATAGCGAGCGGGAGTTCTTCAATCTATTTTTTGAGAAGTTCCTGGTAAAAGGCGTGTCACTTTAGGAACTATAAATTTAAGGAGCTGAATGATGAAACTGATCGTAACTATTAATTCACTGGTATTGCTATTTTTTATCAATACGAGCAATGCGGGTGATCCACCACAATTCTTCAAAGAGACGCTACCAGAACATGCGATAACCCAGATAATACAGAGCTGGGGCGCGGTGCAAGGGAAAGGAGCTGCAATCGATCCCAAAACCCGGGAGTTAATCGCAATAGCGGTTGCTGCCCAAATTCCGTGTAAATATTGCACCTACTCACACACGAAAAAAGCCAAGCGGCTTGGTGCTACCGATGCTGAAATTCGGGAGGCAATAGCAACAGCGGGCTACATCCGCCTTTGGAGCACTGTTTTACATGGCTCGGATTACGACTACGATACTTTTGTTTCTGAAATCGACAAACTCATGGGTGGGTCGTAATTTAGTTCCACAGACTGTAGCGGGGTCGATCGAAGGCGTAAGCGGTGTGTCCATCTGCCTGCCAGTGTTTATCAATCGACCCTGCTCGACACCACTAACGCAATGGGCGTTGGAGCAGGTCTTGTGCGATCTGAAAATCAGGTAAATTCGCTCCGCCAACCGGAAAATTGTTAACGTCAATCTGTAGCTGCTGCATAGCGCTTGCAGAGTCATCCCGAGATGCAGCGAGCTTTGCCTGTGAAATGGAGTTTCTTAACAGCCAAAGTGCAGCACCCTGTTTCTCTGCGCAGGTTCTCCCTCGTTCTAGTTTTTGGGTCGCTGCTGTGTCATCGGCGAAGTACTTGTGATCGATTTCAGCCAACAAACGATATCCGTCAGCTGCTGCCCAGCCATCCCTGCCATTCATGAGGATCTCATAGTCGTGTGCTGCCTCGATTCTCGCTTTTTCAAGTTCACCCATATCGGCAATGCAGGCAGTGAAGTAACATCTGTAATAGTGGATATAGACGTTGGTATTTGATTCTCTTAGACACGATAATCCGCGCTCAAGCATTTCTGCAGCTTCCGATACCTTCCCTTTTTCGTATAGCATCGCGCCATAAGCACAACTGGCGAAGCCTTCCCACATGGTAAGTCGGTTTTCCCGAGCGAACTTAGTCGCCTGATAGGCAAATTCCTCGAAGCCGGGCATTTTAGCGGTTTGATACAGCAGTGACAGCCGCGATCTGATGAAGGTGATCGCGACAATATGACCACCATTCATCGCCTCCTGTACTAGTCCACGAGCAAGGTCTAACCCTTCGACTGCCTCTCCACGACAGACTAGCGTATGGGCTAAAATTGCACGACTGGATAAATTTGTGTCGGTGCCATATTGCTGAATCAGTTGTATTTTGTCTTTCGGCCCATCTAGGTCGAGCGCTTTTCGATAATGATTTTCAGATCTCGCAAAGCGACCGGTCAAAAACTCGGTGGCACCTATCATACGGTGACCTAGTTTTTTATTTAGCCGGTCACCTACCTGTTTTGCTAACTTCAACATTTGATCTGCATACAATAGGGCTTCATCTAACCTCCCACTCACATTCGCAGTTAGCCATTGTCCGTACATCACTGGAAACTTGCTCGGTGACCCCGGTAGTCTCTCTACCACTTCTCGGGCCTGGTTGAAGGTATCGATTGTTTTTGTATGCGCATAACCCCAGCCACTCATTGAAGCGTGTCCTTTTTTGACCAACAGCGCTAAGACTCTTCGATCTCCGTCATCGCCTGGATAAGCGCTAAGAGCTAACATTGCAGCTCGATCAAAATGACCGGTGGCCTCTTTGAAAGCAGACCGACTGGCAGCCTTATCACCCACCTGTTCCCAAAATCCTATCGCCTTGTCCGACAATCCTGCCTGAGTGGCATGATAGGCGAGTATCTCAAGCTCAGCATTGTTTTCGGATTCCATTCGCATCAAAAGGGTTGCATGCACTTCTTGCCTCTGGTCTTTGGGCAAACTGTCATAAGCGGCGTCTCTCACCAAAGCATGCTTGAAGGTGTAGGTTGGATTTGAACTTGTACTCTGTTTATAAATCAACTCAGACTTGACCAGATGTCCAAGCGCGTCGTCCAGATCGCCCTTGTCGAGAACTAACAAGGAATCCAGGCTGGCGTAGTCGAACTCACGTCCTATGCAGGCCGCGACTTGAGCGACATATTTCATAGGATGCTGACGCTCAAGTCGAGTCATTAAAGAGTCATGGAGAGAGCCGGGAAGCGTCACTCGATCGAGGTCAATCACATCTGGATTTATGGTTCCAAAGTCGAGTAAATCTCCTGAAGTTAAAATGGCTTTGGCAAGTTCTTCAACAAATAGTGGTACACCATCCGTAACCGCTTCAATGTCATCGAGCTTTGCTGGCGATACCGAAGCAATGCCAGTGATGTGATCAACGATGCTGCGTATCTGTTGCTTTCCGAGGGGGTTCAGAACCAAACTTGTTACCAGTGGGTGCCCGCCAAATGAATTCCGGTAGGTTGGTCTGGCAGCGACTAGCACCAATATCCGGTTGGAAGCCAAATGGTTAAGCGAAAGTTCGATGAGCTCCAGTGTTGTTGGATCTATCCAGTGAGCGTCTTCCACAACGAGTAATAGCGGTCGAACTTCCGAGTAGCCAATTACAAGAGATAGCAATGCGTGTAACGTCCTATTTCGCTGTTCTTGGGAGGAAAGATTGCATCCTCCGTAGCGTGCTTCAGCAATTTCTTCGATACCTATTAGCCTGGCCAGCAGGGGAATTGACTCAGCCAAGTTAACCTTTTTCGCTACACCTATTGCGCCCTCGAGTTTTTCCAGCTTGGCTTGAGATGAATCATCCGTGCTGAACCCGGTCAACGAAAGCAAATACTGCATCGCAGGATATAAAGCGGTATCACTATAATAAGGTGAGCATTGAAAAAAGATTCGATGGTAGGAATGATCAGTGATTCCATCCAATAGCGTCCTGACAATTCGGGACTTTCCAATTCCCGCTTTGCCGTTAAGTAGCACTAGTCGACCTGAACCAGCCCTAGCCTTGTCCCAATAGCCAGCAAGCAGAGACATTTCCTGGGCTCGTCCAAACATAGAGTTCGACGCGAAATTATTCTTGTTGCCATTGGGCGGTGTGAGCCCGACATCTTGAACATTAATACTTTCGTTTTGCTGATTAAATTGAATTTTGGTGCTAGTGGTGCGAGATCCACCCGAAGCGCATGATGGTTTAGGTTGACCTGTTTCTAAACGTTGAATAATCGCGTGCCCGAAAGGATCACAGCCGGCACTAAGCGAATAACCGCGCTTGGGCAACGTTCTCAATAGGGCTCGGTGCTCCCTCCCCAACACTTTTCGAATGTCGTGGATACATTGCGTTATCGAATCATTGGTTACGCTGATGTTTCCCCAGACTACCTTGTGAATACTTTCCTTCGAAACAACTTGATCGACATTTTCTAACAAGAAACGAAAAACGCCCAATGACTGAGGGCGGAGACTAGCCTCAGTTTGACCGGGACCAATCAGTGCCTTTCGAGCTTCGCTATAATAAAATTTCGCCACAGAATGAAGATCCCTTATCTTTCCACCCGGCTTTCCAATAGATACTACCCGGGAATATTAGACGCAGTAACAGTCTCTATTGTGGCGTCAAGGGTAACCCAGTCTATGGGGAAAGTCCCAAATACACTCACACGTCCCAGTCTTGTCTAGTTCCGGCTAGTCTTGTCTGATGCGGACGCTGCAATTGAGCAAAACTTGGTAACCTTGCAAACAGCGACCTATTCTTCCCTGGGCCTGGTGGCGAGCAGTCGTCTCCAAGGTTGTTGATCAATACACTGATCAATTAACGAGTGTCATCGCTTCTACATAACTAGAACGCTGCTCGAGATGGTCAAAACCAATCGCTCGTATTTCGTGAATCAGGAGTGATACGACATCGATGCGTCCAGCCTTTTTGGCCGCATTGACGAGCAGTTGAAAGAAGAGGTCACGTTGTGCATGGCTGCCGCCCATTTGCCACAAGTTTCGTCGGGCAGGCAGCATCAAGTCTATCACTCGATCAAAGTTCCCCTGGTAATAGGCGATAATGCCTTTGCATACGGGCAGAACAGCCAGTGAGTAACGCGAGCCGAGAGGCCCCGTGTCTATGGCGATGAAAGCTTGAATTTGACGCACCAGTTCATTTGCGTCGTCAAATCTACCATCGGCAGCTAGCGCCAGTGCGCAGTGAGCACTGGTGAATGGACTGCAAAGATTATCAATTCGGGGCAACGCCAATTCTGCGATAGGTGCCCAGCGATCCCCGACATCGATGTTGCAAAATTCGAGGCGTTGTAACAGTGCAGCGTCATTCTGAATATCGATATAGAAGTCTGGTATTGCTTGCATCAGTGGCGAATCGAGGTTCCGCATTTGATTATCATAAATATCGAGCGCGACTGGGTGATCACTGCTCTCGATATGGAACAAGGCTGCATGCCACCACAAATGATGGACAATATGATTTGCCTTGGACCAATTGACACTCAATTCCGATAACCACGCAGCACCTTCCTTGAAACGTCCCTGCATAATCTGAACGTGCGCAACACAATGGGCTGCCCAACAATCAGCAGGGTTCATCTCTATCGCCATTTTGGCGTATCTCTCTGCTTGCTTATAGTCGCCATTTTCCTCTAAACCAAAGGCTCTGATGGACAGAAAATCAGCATAATCCAAATCATCCACGGCCCAATATGGTGCTGCCGCTTCTGAGATATCGCGCATCCAGCCGATTTCGCCAATCCAAAACAATTCGGACTGCGCCAAACGCATTGCAAATAGATCGTGAGGATGCTCTGCGACGATTAGCTGATAGTGAGTGGCGGCTAGGGTGACGTTTCCCTTCAGGACGGCCTCGAGCGCGAAGAGATAGTGTTGCTCGCGACTCGAAGCAGGCGTTCTGCCATTTCTGGCAGCATCAAGCTCTTCTTGAGCAACCGCGTGGAGTTCGGTTTTTTTCAGGCTTTCCAGGAGAATGCCTTTGGCGGCGTGGGGTAACGAAAAATCCGGATCTGCTTCAATCGCTGTGTTCAGATTGCTGAGTGCATCTGTTTTAAAGGAGAAATATCCACTAAAACCTAGACTCAGAGCATCGACCGAAGCCTGTGATGCGGTTGTAACCGGGTGTGCCCATCGATCTTCAAGCATAAGACATCCTTGCATGATTGAGATGCGGTGACAGTAAACGTAACTCTCTTCAATGAGTCAAGGAGGTTTTTACGGAACTACCTAATAGTAGCTAACAGGGGCACCCACTCTAATGTGAACTTAGAACTGCATGACAGTTGCCGTATTGAAGTCACCCGTTTGCGCGACCGAGACCAATCCACTTGTAGAACTCATCTGCCCCATCAAGGTATTGCTATTGCCGCTTTGAGGGACGGTTAGTGAGTTGCCGGTGTCAGAGACCAAAAACGACATTTCGCCCGTCATCCCGGTCACTCTATTTGCAAAACCGGTTTGCATGACGTCAACCGCGTTACTTGAACCATCAACTATCAACTCCATCAGCAAAATATAGGGGTCATGCGCGGTATAGGGGTCAAACGTGTTTAATAGTATTCAAAGACGATGAAACAGATAGCGGAGAACTTCGGTTTTAATCATGTGGGAAGTGTTTCTCCAGCGGTGTCCGCGATAAAGAAAAAATTGCAGGCCGGGCAGTTGTCGAAAGAGTGCAAGAAAGTCGAAGAACTTTTGAATGTTATAAAATAGGATCGACCCCTTTGTATTGGGCTAAATTGACAAAC
>CBDTWQ010000120.1:0-5957 GCA_965364115.1 uncultured Gammaproteobacteria bacterium
AAAAGTTAAAGTCGTAGCAAAAGAAGAAGCGGTAAATAAAAACCAAACCGCAGGAAAAAAAAGCTCGACTAAGAAAGGCACTAGCAGAAAAAAGAAGCGAGGCAAGGGGGCCAAATGATTAGCTAAACCTCCTGATCATCGTATTTAGCCAGCAATGGCAATCGTTTGGAGGAGGGGAGTTAGTGGAGAAAGTCTGGTTAAAAAGTTATCCGCCTGGTATTCCGGCAGAAGTCGATTTGAATGCCTACCAGTCAGTGACAGAAGTTTTCGAGCAAGCAATTGCGCAATTTTCCAATAAGCCCTGTTTCAGCAATTTGGGGACGACGCTGACCTACAGCGATATGGATCGGTACACCGATCAGCTGGCGAGCTATTTGCAAAGGCTTGACGGTTTAGAAAAAGGTGACCGCATCGCCGTGATGATGCCGAACGTGTTGCAGAACCCCATTTCAATATTCGCTATTTTACGTGCCGGTTTTACCGTGGTTAACACCAATCCCCTCTATACCGCGCGCGAACTCAAACATCAGTTGAGCGATTCCGGCGCCAAGGCGATCATCGTAATGGAAAATTTTTGCCATACTCTGGAGCAAGTGATCGATGACACACCGATAGACCACATCGTTACGACTCAGCTAGGCGATATGCTCAAGTTTCCGAAGTCGCTGATTGTTAATATGGTGGTCAAACATGTTAAGAAAATGGTGCCTGAATTTTCTTTGCCGAATGGGGTTAAATTCAAACAAGCGCTGGCGAAAGGCTCAACTTTGAATCGCCAAGCGGTTCCGTTGGGTCACGACGACATCGCCTTTCTGCAATATACCGGAGGCACCACCGGAGTTGCCAAAGGCGCCATGCTGACCCATGCGAATATGATCGCTAACATGCAACAGGCCTCAGCTTGGATCGATATTGTTGCTGAAGAAGGGAAAGAAACAATCATCACCGCTTTGCCGCTTTATCATATTTTTTCATTGACCGCGAATTGCCTGGTTTTCATGAAAATAGGCGCGCTTAACTACCTGATAACCAATCCGCGAGATATGGCCGGCTTTGTTAAGGAGCTTCAAGGGCTGCGTTTTACTGCGATTACCGGGGTCAACACGCTGTTTAACGGATTGATGAATACTCCCGGATTTGAGCAAATCGATTTTTCTCATTTGAAACTCGCGCTGGGTGGTGGCATGGCGGTTCAGCAACCAGTAGCCGAGCGTTGGCAAGAGTTGACTAACACGCCGCTGCTAGAAGCCTACGGATTAACCGAAACCTCTCCGGCGGTTTGCATGAATCCACTAACCCTGAAGAAATATAGCGGAACCATTGGCTTGCCGGTGCCATCAACAGAGGTGTCGGTGCAAGACGAACAGGGGAACCTGTTAGCGCAGGGTGAAACCGGAGAATTGTGCGTGCGCGGCCCTCAGGTAATGAAGGGCTATTGGCAGCGTCCCGAAGAAACCGCAAAAGTCATGACCGACGATGGTTGGCTAAAAACCGGCGACGTTGCGCTGATGGATGAAGAGGGTTATTTTCGAATCGTCGATCGGCTTAAAGATATGATTCTGGTTTCCGGCTTTAACGTGTATCCAAATGAAGTCGAGGCGATCATTGCGGGTCACCCCGGTGTAGTCGAAGTCGGTGTGATCGGTTTGGCTGACGCGGAATGTGGCGAAGTGGTGAAGGCGGTAATTGTGAAAAAAGATGCGGCCCTCAGTGAAGCCGATGTGATTGCACATTGCCGCGAACATTTAACCGGCTACAAAGTACCGAAAATAATTGAGTTCAGGGAAGAGTTGCCGAAAACTAATGTAGGCAAAATACTGCGTCGCGAATTGCGTTAAGCCTTTGGTTTTAACCAACTAGCGCAGGGCCAATCGTCGTCAGCCGATTCGCACAAACCGAGTAGGCTTAGGCGTTTTAAGCCTAGTAACCGCTGATTTTGGCATGCCGTGGTTTGGTTTCGGCGAATCGCTGTTGTTGCTCTTCGCTGGCGGGCGTTTGGTGGTCTTGTTTCCATTGCTCGATCGTCATCCCGTAGACGTGTTGTTGGCCTAAGCTGTAATCGAACTCGAGTCCGAGTTGCTTGGCTTCCGCCGAAACCCATTTCGCCAAACAGTTGCGACAGAATCCGGCCAGGTTCATCAGATCGATGTTTTGCACCTCGTTGTGCTCTTGCAAATGAACAAGTAATGATCGGAAAGCGGCTGCTTCAATTTGAGTTTGTTGGTCTTTGGTCATGTTATCTTGCTCACCTATAATGAACCCTAACTTCTAACAAATTTTTCTGATGCCGGCAATCGATATCCAGCGCTGGATGCTACCTCTGCTTGATCAGCTAAAGCTGAGCCGGCAACGACAAGTCGTGTCTCTGCAAGGCTCTGAGGATTGGTGTGATCAACAGCTAGCAGGATTATATCGATTCGACTCCGATTTACTGTTGCTCTCAGATCGAAATCCAAGTTTCAAGCCGACGCCTTTAGCAAAGGCAGACCAATGTCTGGGCAGTGAAGCCAGCTTGGTGGTGCTCGATTTGTTCGATGGTCTCAGCCCTGACGTGTTTTGCATTGCCGGAGGCTTGCTGAAGTCATCTGGCGTGCTGGTATTACTATCGCCTAGGCCCGAACAATGGATCTTGGAGCGAGACCAATTTGCGCTCTGGCAAGATGGCGAGCGTTCAATCAATGCTAATTTCATCAACTATTTTTTTAGTCAGCTGGACGGCGACGCTCAGATTGGATTGACGCTAACTGCAGAATCTAGTGATCTTGAATTGAAACCGATGGCTACGCTGCAGCCCACTAAAATGATCGAGGGTCAAACTTATGATCAGCGTGCTGCTCGACAAATCATTGATCAATGGTTAGCGCGTGATGAGGCGGGCCTGCTTCTGTTGAGTGCTAATCGAGGACGCGGCAAGAGCAGTTGCCTCGGGCAATTGGCCAGCGCATTGTCGCAGGCTGATTATCCGGTGCTGGTGACCTGTCGTTCACGCCAAGCCGCTGCTGAACTGCTCCGTTGGTCACCCGAAACCAGTTTTATTGCGCCCGACCAACTGTTGTTAAATCGGCCGGAGGCAGGTTTGCTGATCATTGACGAGGCGGCGATGATTCCGCTATCGATGCTGCAACAGATCAGGCGAAGCTATCGACGCGTCATCATGGCGACTACCACCGGTGGCTACGAAGGTACGGGCCAAGGTTTTAGACTTCGCTTTATCAATAGCCTGGTCGGTCATCAACCCATTGAAACCAGTTTGCAAGATCCGGTGCGCTGGTGTTCAGGAGATGCTCTAGAGGCTTGGATTGAACGCAACTTGATGCCAAATCAGGCTGGTTTCTCGGCTGCCGAAACGGCGCAGGTCAAAGATCAAGCTGAAATTGAGTTGATCGAAAACTTATCGAGCTTGATCGATAAATCGGAGTTACATCAAGTTTATGCGTTACTAAGCGATGCGCACTATCGGACGCGGCCGATGGACCTGCGATTGTTGATGGAGAACCCGAATCTTTCGTTGGTCCTAGCGCGTGCCAAGCAACGCGTGGTGGGAGTTGCGGTGCTCAATTCTGAAGGCGGATTTGAGGCTGCGCTCTGCGAGGAAGTTTTCATGGGTCGGCGGCGTCCTCGAGGGCATTTGTTAGCGCAAATGGTCACCGCGCAAGCGGGAGCAAAAAATTTCGCCCAGTTGCGGGGTTTAAGAATTCAGAGAATCGCGGTGGATTCATCTTGTCGTCGCCAAGGAATTGGCAGCGTGTTACTTCAGCGAGTATCTGATTACGCCTACTCGCAACAGTTGGACTATATCGGAGCCAGCTTTGCTCTGGATCCGTTGCTAGTGGATTTTTGGCGCGCGGCCGAATTTGACCTAGTCCACGTCAGCTACGCGCAGGGTAAGTCGACTGGAAGTCATTCTATTGCAGTGCTCAAACCACTAGCAAAACCGGTTAGCGAAGTGGTTGCATTATTACAGTCACGAATGAATCAACAGCTGCCGGTCTGGATGACTCAATTTTTACGATGGATGGGCGCCGAAGAGACTACATCATTACTTCGATACGCGGATTACAAGGCTGAGTTAGCTTCGATCGAACGCGATGAAGTCTTCGCTTTTATGAACGGCAATCGAGGCTTTGAACTTTGCTTTGCCAGTCTGCAACGATTTGTGATGCAAGCGATAGCCGAGAGCACTGGCACTGTCGATGATTTGTTGCTTAACAAAGCAGTTCAAAATCGTGAATGGGATCAGCTGGTTCAGCTGTCAGGGTCAGACGGCTGGCGACAACAGCAGCAGCGGCTGCGCCGATTGATCGCTGCTCTCTATAAAGACTGCTAATATCTTATAGGTAACAGTCAGAACAGCCTGCTTTGCCAACAGCCAAAGAAAGGAATTGGTTGTCAGGGCTGGCTTTTATTTGATGCATAGAATCAACGCATCAATGAAGTGGCGTTTTCTTGCTTGAGACGGACTTCTGAAATTGTTTCTCAAATAAAGATGGAGAGTTTGATGGAAATTTTGAATCAAAACGACATAGTAGATTTCTGGTTTTCGCCGGAGGCAAGTGAACGGTGGTTTCAGTCAACCCCTGAGTTTGATCAAATGCTGCGGGAACGTTTTGATCATGTCTGGCAGCAGGCCAAACAAGGTGAATTAGAAGATTGGATGGAGACCGCTAAGGGTTGTCTGGCGCTGGTTATCGTGCTCGACCAACTGCCGCTCAACATGTTTCGTGGCGAGGCCTTAAGTTTTTTCACCGAAGCGCAAGCGCGTGACGTCGCTCAACATGCGATTCAGCGAGGTTTCGATCAAGCCATGCCGACTGAACAAAAGTCCTTCCTCTATTTGCCATTTATGCATAGTGAAGATCTTGCAGATCAGGAACGTGCGCTCGAGCTTTACAATCAGCCGGGGTTAGAGACTAATCGGCGGTTTGCGCAGCACCACCACGGCATTGTAAATCAGTTTGGACGATTCCCGCATCGCAACGACGTGCTGGGGAGAGTTAGTACTGAGGCCGAGGTGGAATATTTAAATTCGAATCAAGCTTTCACCGGCTAAGTCGCAGCATGCTGCAGCAACTTCATCAATATATCTGGAGTTATAACGCCTGTGATCCTGTGGCGCAGCGATCACACTGGCGACATTTTTTGCAAATTATGGCGGTCACGGCGCGCGATTTCTGGGATGGCATGATTACCTTGCGGGCGATGGGTCTGGTCTACACCACCCTGTTGGCGATGGTGCCGTTGTTGGCCGTTAGTATTTCAGTGCTGAAAGGTTTTGGGGTGCACGATCAGCTTGAGCCGGTTTTGGTTCAGCTTTTAGCACCACTCGGTGAGCGAAGCATCGAGCTGAGCAAACGGATTGTCGAATTTGTCGAAAATATGCGGATCGGGCTGCTCGGTGCTGTGGGACTAGCGTTGCTGATTTATACCGCGATCTCTCTCGTGCAGAAAATAGAATCGGCCTTCAGTCAAACTTGGCAGCTGACTCGTGGGCGCAACGTGATGCAACGCTTTAGCGATTATTTGAGCATCATTATGGTCGGCCCAGTGCTGATTTTCTTGGCTTTCGCGGTTACTGCTTCTCTCGGCAGTCATCAATTAATTGAAGCGTTGAATTTGGTTCCAGTGGTCAGCGATTTGCTTCGATTGATCGGTAAGCTGATTCCATATCTGCTGGTGATTGCGGCTTTTACTTTCATCTACGTGTTGGTTCCTAACACGCGTGTCGAGTTGCGTTCAGCTTTCTACGGCGCGGTGATTGCCGGAGTGTTATGGGAAACTTCTGGCGTTTTGTTCCGATCTTTTGTCAGTGGTTCCACTAACTACACCGCGATTTATTCCAGTTTTGCGATTCTGCTGGTGTTTATGATTTGGCTCTACTTGTGTTGGGCGATTCTCTTAATCGGCGCCAGTATTTCTTATTATCATCAGCACCCCGAGTCTTTAAAGTGGAAACGAGC